>JAFQUG010000034.1 GCA_017408625.1 Clostridia bacterium
CCGGGATTCCACTCGTTGAGGTGCATTTCGGTATGCGTATATCCGTATTCGTCCAGCGTTTTGCGCGCATACGCGGCAAAGGCCACGTTGCTCTGCGCATCCGCATAGGAATGCCAGGAGAAAAAGTCCAGAGGACATCCCTTCTCCTTGATATGCTGCAAAAATCCATGGAAAAAGTCCACGAAATGCTCGGTTCTCTCCGAGCTGTTGGCTGCCTTGACGTAACCGCCCAGGATCGCATAAAAGCCGCAGCTGCCGTATCCTCCGATCATCAGATCGGGAAAACGCTGCTTTAAGTAGATCGATGCGATCTCATATAGCGCATAAAACTGCTCAGGCGTGCCGCGCCACATGGGGCTGTCCATAGGATCGGGCGTATTGTCAGGCTCGTTCCAGATCTCCCAATAGCGGATGCCGAAATGAAAACCGTTCGCCCATCCCTCATTATAGTGGCGGATAATGCCCTCGCAAATGCGCGCCCATTTGAGATTATCGGTGGGCGGGATGATATTGCGCGGCTTGACAAAATACTCGGGCTCGATGCTGCAGCCAAGACGGTACACCACCTCGCAGCCCTGTCTGTAAAGATCGGCGATCAGCCAATCGGTAAACGCAAAATCATAGCTTGCGGGATCTGCGGGATCCTTGCTAAAATCCGGAAACACGTTGGCAATATCCACGTATCTGGCAGCAGCATAATGCCCACCCATATCGTGCAGACGCACAAAAGGAATGCCCGCCTTTGCCAGCACGTCACGGTAGCCCTCCTCACAATCGGGCTCGGGCGCATTATTGACGCCATGCAACGGCTTGATCTTGCCCTGAATACTTGAAAAATCGATCTTGATGTGTTTCATATACAGTACCGCCCTTCATGAGATAACTGAATTCATTATATCTCATTTGGCATTCTGTGTCAAGCCTTCCCGTAAATTCTGATCGTTGTACCGTTGAACATCGCAAAGTACATGTAAAACTTGATTTGTGTAAAGCTGTCCGTATTCATGGGACGGTGTAAATAGGTACGGTTGTGGAATGCTTGTCCCACGTTGTCCTCTCCAAAGCACAGTGTATCCTCGGTCTTTGTCTGCAAAAGATGTCTTTCTCCTATATACTTGAATTCAATGGTGGAATACACACTCCCCCAGCCGCAGTTATAGCCGATCCAGGTATCGCCCATGTTGGTAGCCGTATTGGTAAAGTCATCATAATTCGCAAAGCCGTAATAGCCGCCGTTGCTGATAAAGCCACTCGGCTCAACGTAGCGGCATGCACCTGCCGTTCTGCCCTCGATGACCGCTAAAGCCTCGGTCAGATTGGGCAGGCCGTCCAGCGTAATGGTCGAGGTTTTGTATTCCTCAAAATGGAATTTGGTCAGATCCATTGTGCTGCTTGCGGTATAGGTCAGAACTGCTCCGTCTCTTGCCGTGGATATGCCAAATGTGTTTTCGTCAATGACCTGCACGTAGTATCTCGAGATAATACGGGACGGAATCACGCCGATCTGCAAGCCCTTGGGAAGAAGCTGATAAGGCTTGGAGAGATGATACGGTGCATTTACCGCCACAAACACCATCTGATTTTGCACCAGTCCGTGCGCTGTTGCCGTAAAGTATCCCGTATCAACGTCCAACGCCTCGGGATGTACCTCCTTGTTGGAGGTATGCGTATAGGATTTAAGCAGCATGCCGTATCCGGGCGCGGTATTGTGTAATATCCCCTCCCCGTCAATCGTCAGCCCTTGTCCTGCAAAGCTTTTGTTGAGCACCTTACTCATGTGCTCGTCAAGCTGTTGTCCTGTAAAATGATTTGCCTGATATGTTTTCGCCATAAAGCCTCCTTGCTGTATTGGTAAACGTATCATAGCACAAATTCATCAAAAAAGCGTCCCCAAACAGTCCTCCACCACATCAGAAAGCGTGCACAAGCTGACTCCTCCCCACACCACACGCAAAAATATTTCGCGCGCTGCGTCGAGTTCTTCCCCAAGATCGCAGATGCGACTTTGCTGCTCCTGCTCCATGACTAACCTGTATCTCATGCCAATCCCCTCGCGAGACGCCACCAGCGTAGCCTTAACCTGACTTCCTCCAACGTAATATTCCGCGTAACAGAGCTGCATGTCCGATTCCATTTGCACCATTCCGTCTTCCTCCAATGCTGTTTTGCAAGTAACGTTTCCATTATAGCACACTTGATTTGTCGAATCTTAAGATTTTCGGGCATTGTTTCAGATCGATTTTGGGGATCAATTCGCTTTGATTGGCGTATGATTCCGTCTTTTTTTCGTATTTCGGGGTGATTTGCTGTGAATTTCGCACGGTGAGTTCACGGATAATTCATATACTTTATTATTGAACATCATTCAAATAAAAAAACAGAAGCCTTCATCATCAAAGACTTCTGCTTTTTTTGCTCAATCTTCAGCCCAATTGGGCTATGATATCACGGATCAATCGCCCGAAACGACCTGATCGACCTTGCCGTCACCATCGGTATCCACACCCAGTACGTCGACCGTGCCGTCTCCGTCCAGATCCATACCAACTGCGTCAGCCTTGCCGTCACCATCCACGTCGGCAACCACTGTATCGGCAAAACCGTCACCGTCAGCATCCATCACAACTGAAACGGAAGGATTCTTATCAGCCTTCTTCAATCCGATCAAGCCTACGATCAGGTTGACGATGGCCAGAATGACGGTCAGAGCACCGACCACGATCAGAGAAATACCGATCAGATCATTGAGCACGTTGACCAAGAGTCCGCAAACAAGCAGCACCACGATCAGCACGCCAAGGATCAGCTTGACCAGCTCAGCCTTGAATTGCAGCATTTTGCTCTCTGCCTTGACAATGCGGATAATGGGCAGCACGATCAGATACAGTGCAACCAGACCGCAAACGACCCAACGGATAATGGTCATGATCAAACCTACAATTCCGGGAACACCAACACCGGCAACACCGATATTGATCAGCGCGGTAATGATACCGTAAATAGCCAGTACGACACCGATAACAATAGTCACGATCGAGAAGATCAGGTCAAACTTGCCCTTCTTCTGCTTGATCGAAACGATGCCGCCGATCAGGTTGGGAATGGTGGTCAGCGTCAAGGAAATGCCAATCAGCGCAAACGCTACGCTGAGCACAACCTGGAAGATCTGCGGGAAAGCAAGCACGAGTGCACCCGCACCGATCAGCAGACCGCCAAACAGTAAATTGATGATCACGGAAACAATAATGTTTGTAATCACAGCTTTTTTGTTCATAACAAAGCTCCTTTATGTAAATATTTTTATGACAAATCAAAGGTCGTTCGGATCAACGCCCGCAGGCAGATCAAACGGCAGCTCGTAGGGTTGCGCGGTTTCGGTTGGCTCCGCGGTCACTTTTGCAGCCTCAGCTTGCTCCTAACGTACCGCCTTGACGGCTTTTGAAAGCCCTGCAAGCGCGGCGATCAGATACAGGATGGCAAGCGCAGCAAGTGCAAATCCAAGCACCTTCATCACGTTGCCCGTGGGCCTTTGCAGCCAAACGACCACAGACGCAAGAACGGTCAGCGCAAGCAAAGACGCACCAAGCATCGGCTGATGCAAAAGGACTCTGTATTGCAGCCCCCTTTGCTTGGTAAAGATCATACGGATCATGGGTACGACGATCAGATACAGCGCCGCGGGAGCTGCGACCAGCCAGTTTACCGTGCGCAAAGTCGCTGTGAGCATCTGCTCAACCTCCCACGATACACCCAAGGCATTTTGGATCCCGTAAAGCAATTGCGCGCCGAGAAGCAAAACCAGCAAGGCAAGAATACCATAAAAGGTCAAAAGGATGCCAACCAAGAAAAGCCCCAGCGAAAAGATCATATCTCTCTTTCCCTTTTTGCTTTTGCGGAGTCCGACAAAATCCGAAATCACGAGCGGTAAGGCGGTCAGAGCAACGGTCGTGCCCATGGCAGAGACCAGCACGGCATAAACGATATCCATCACTCCGTCGGTATAGTAATACACTGTGCTTCCGCCGACATACAGCAAAAAGCCGAAATTCAGCATCAGAATCACCGCAAGGATCGCGGTAATGATCACGGTTGCTTTATTCATGGCATGCCCTCCTATCAGTTCCACATATCTTGTGCAGAGACTCCCGCAGGAGGCGCAAACCCATCGTCAAGCTCGGGATCATAAAGCTCAGGCTGCTCGGGGAGCGCGACGGGCTGCTTTTTCAGGATCAAGCCAAAGAGGGTCACCGCTAAGGTCACGGCAAGAGCCAGCACGATTTCAACGACAACGCAGCCGAATGAAAAGATCTGCACGAACGTGCTGTATTCATCCAGATTCATGACCCCCACGTTGAGATTGTTCAGCATGATCCTTGTGATGATCATTTGCACAAGAGAAAGCAGGTTGGGCACGAGAATCAGCACGGAAATTGCCGGCTTGTGCAGCTCTGCCTTGATCTGCAGCCACTTTTGCTTGGCACGCAGAACGCTGATCAGATACGTGATCAGCAAATAGATTGCCACTACCGTGGTGAACAGCATAAATGCAATGTCTAAATAAGAAAGTATTGTGAGCAGATCGCTCATGGACATTGCTACATCCAATCTGAAAAAAAGCTCATAGATCAGATTTCTTGCAAAAACGGTTGCCCAATTCAACACGGCAACGATGATCCATACAAGGCTGACAAGCAGCGTCAATACAGAAAGGATCAAATCAAAGATCCCCTGCTTGCGCTTGGCTTGCCCGATTCCGTAAATCAGCAGGACAACAGTGGGGAAAAAAACTGCAAGGCACAGGAACATCCCCGCCGGCAACGTTATCGTTGAATTCCCCGTAAGCAAAACAAGCAAAAGATTGAGTATGATGCATCCAATGTAGACAAGTAACATAGCTGACGTAAAAATCGTATTGATCCTGACGGTTTTGGCCTTCATTCAGTTTCCTCCTTATCATCCATATCATCGTAAGTGACGTCAACCACGGAATCCATCTCCTCATACCCGCCGGGCAGCGGTACGCGCTCATGCTGCTTTTTGCCGATCAAGCCGATGATCAGGATCAGCAAAGCAAAAACAAGAGGAAGAAGATCATTGATCATATTATCCAGATAGATCCGAGTGTGTGAAAATGACAGTACCATAAATTTGGAAGACGCTTCGAAATCATTCTGATATATCATATCGGAGATCGTATTCAGAAGGGTAAATACCAGCGTCATAACACCCACGGTGGGCTGAATCATGGTCGCTTTGGCAAGCAATCTGCCATCCTTGCCTCCAAACAGCTTTACGATAAACGAGATCAGGAAATAGATCGCAATCGCCATCAGAATCACGGATACCGCCTTACCTAACAGGAATTGTATTTGCATGTATGCGGGAAGGCTCGAATAATCAAATTGTACAACGTACTCCTCGCCCATTTGCAGAGTCTCATCATACGGTATCACAGTAATCGTAGGAGGGCCACTCTCGATCATCTGCTTGAATTCATTAATGCTGATCACAGCGTTGACGCCCCATTGCAGCAAGGATACTCCAAGCCAAGCACTGCTGAGAACCACCGCTGCAACCGTAGAGCGTTTGCCGATACGACTCTGCTCATGCTTGGACATAGCCAGCAGCACAATCGAAGGGATCAGCAAGACAAGCCCCAGCATGATATTTCTTGAAAAGAATCCGACGCTGAAGCCGTAGAACATTGCATAGACATTGAATTCGCCGCCAAATATCAAATTCTCCAGCAAGTCGCTAAGCCATGAATTAAGCTCTGCATTGAATGATATGTAAACAAAGTATACAAGCAGCAGCACGCTTGAAAGCACCGCACAGGTTCTGATCGTTTTTCTGCTCATTTTCCTTCTCCTTTTCGGGACTGATCGATCCACGCAATCGCACTCGGGGCAAGCACGCCCTCAAGGCTCTCCCCTTTTTGCAGATTCTCGCGCGCGAGCGTGGAACTCACGTGTGCATACGCGGGATCGGACGGCAAATATACGGTTTTGGCACGCGGGTTATGCGCCAAATTCCACGCCGCTTGGATCTGCTCGTAAGAAAAATCCGCCTCATTGCGCACGCCCTTGACGATCACGTCTGCACAAAGCTCGTCAAATGCGTTGATCAAAAGTCCGCCGCGCGTTTCCACACGCACGCCCGGGATATCTGCACAGGTCAGGCGTGCGATCTCGACGCGCGCACTTGTATCAAACAAATACTCCTTGACCTTGGCGTCCTTGACGTACTTGGTCATGTCGTTGTTCATGACCAGTACGATCACCTCGTCAAAGATCTCGGCAGCAGCCTTGATCACCTGCAAGTGCCCCAGCGTCATGGGGTCAAAGCTGCCCGGAATGATGGCGCGGCTCATGCCTCTTCCTCCGTCACGGGCTCAAGAATGGTGATAAACGACGAAGCGTGATGCGTTTTGCCCACTACGCGGTAGCGGTCGCACAGTGCAAAGTGCTTGCCCCAGATATTTTCCTCTCCCGACTCACAGATCACGCGCGCACCCGGCTTCAAGAGATCGTAGCGCAAAAGCAGCAGCAGCGACTCGGAAAGCGCATCGGATGCATAGGGCGGGTCCAGAAAGACGATATCGTATTGCTCTCTGCCCTGTCTGCTCTTGAGAAAATCGGCATAGTCCGACTTGACCACAAAGCAATCGGGCGCGAGCTTGGTCTTGAGCATATTCTTGTAGATGACGTCCACAGCCGCCTTATTTTTGTCCACGATGATGGCGTGGCGCGCGCCGCGGGAAACTGCCTCCAGCCCCATCTGACCCGAGCCGCCGAACAGATCCAGCACGTCTCTGCCCTCAATATCAAACTGTATCATGGAAAAGACCGCCTGCTTGACTCTCTCGGTCGTGGGGCGCGTGTCGGTGCCCTCCAGCGTATAAAGCTTGCAGCCTCTGGCTTTTCCCGTAATAATTCTCATCATAATCGATTATCTCTTTCCTTTGAAATGTTCAATGATCGCATCGGCGTCCCTTTCTCCGATGCCCTTGACAGAAAGCAGCTCCTCGCGGCTTGCGCGTTTGACTGCCTGTAAACCTCCGGGCATTTTGAGCAAAGCCGCTGCCTTGGCAGGCCCGATCCCGGGGATCTGCGTCAAGGACGAGGTGACCAGCGTTTTTCCCTTGGCCTTTTTCATGGTGCCGACGGTGTATCGGTGCACCTCCTCCTGAATGCCGTAAATAAACTGAAATACGGCGGTCTCCTTGGCAATGCTGATCTCTTCTTTATCTGTGCAAAGTGCACGCGTTTTGTGAAAATCGTCCTTGACCATGCCAAAGATTGGCACGTCAATGCCCATCTCTGCCGCCAGCTCACGCACCACGGCCACGTGGCCCTTGCCGCCGTCCAGCAAAATCAGATCGGGATACTCGGCAAAGCTGCCCTCGGGATCACTCAGGTGCGCAAATCTGCGCGAGAGGGCTTCTCTCATGCTGGCATAGTCATCCGTCGTGCCCTGCACGCTCTTGATCTTAAAAGAGCGATAATCGCGCTTGGAGAAGCTTCCCTCGCGCGTTACGATCATGCCCGCGGTCAGATGCTCCTTGCCAAGGTTGGATATATCGTAGGACTCGATACGCGCGGGGTAGGTCTCCAGCTCCAAAAGGTGCGCAAGCCTGAGCAATACCCCCTCTTGCTTACGCTCTCTGGTTGCACTCTTCTCTGCAACCTCCTTGGCATTGGCCGTCACAGTTTCGCAAAGTGCACGCAATACACCTCTCTCGGGCGTGCGGATCTCAACCCTGCGCCCCGCCAGCTTGCCAAGATACTCAGCGGCCATGCTTCTGTCTTCTTCCTCGGGAGAGAACGAGATCAGAATCAGGCGCGGAATATCCGATCTGCCGCGATACAAGTCGCAAATAAACGACAGAAGTGACTCTCTGTCGGTAATATTCTCTTTGTCAAACAAATAGTCCTGCTTGTCGGTACAAACGCCGCCGCGCACGAAAAACACCGAAAGCGCGGATAAAACGCCATCGTCGTAAAGCCCGAACACGTCATATTCGTCATCGGGCGCACCCACCACGCTCTGCTTTTGCGAAAGACGGTCAAGTGCTGATATGGTATCTCTGCAAACGGCCGCAGCCTCGTATCTCTCCTGCTCGGCAAGTGCGTACATGCGCTCGGTCAGTCGCTTTTTCTCTGCCGCCGTATTGCCGCGCAACAGCTCAGCGGCTGTATGGATCTTTTCGGCATATTCCTCGGGGCTGATCTTACCTGTACAAACGCCGCAGCACTGCCTGATCTGATAGTACAGACAAGGCCGCTCCTTGCCGATCTGCTCGGGAAATTTGCGCTTACAGCTTGGCAGCTGCAAGGCCTTTTGCAACGATCCGATGACCGAATACACGGTCGCTGTACCCGAATATGGGCCGAAATACTTTCCTTTGTCCGCCTCTCGTTTTCGTGTCATGACCAGGCGCGGATATACCTCGTCCGTGATCTTGATATACGGGTAGGACTTCGCGTCCTTGAGTCGGATATTATACTTGGGCGTATATTGCTTGATCAGCGTGTTCTCAAGGGACAAGGCCTCGATCTCAGTCTCACACAGAATATAGTCGAAATCCTGTACGCGATCCACCATACGAGCCGTCTTGGTATTCTTTTCGCTGTTTTGAAAATACTGCGACACTCGGTTTTTGAGCTTGCGGGATTTTCCCACGTAAATCACCTTGCCCGCGGCATCCTTCATCATATACACGCCGGGACACAGGGGCAGCGAGTTTGCCTTGTCCAGCAAACGCTGCAATCTTGCGCCATGATCGGACATAGCAATCCCTCCCCTTTCAAAATGAAAAAACGGTGTGCGGACATTTGTACACCACGTCCATCACACCGTTTTCTTACAAGCCTGCATTCTTATTCGGAAAAGCCGGAATTAATCAAAGCCTGCAAGCCCTGCAACGCAAGCTCTTCATCCTGTCCATCCGCACTCAGAGTCACGGACATGCCCTTAGCAATTCCCAAAGACAAAACGCCCAAAAGGCTCTTTGCATTGACCTTGCGCTCGTCCTTCTCAATCCAGATAGAGCATCTGTAGCTGTTTGCCTTCTGAATAAAGAACGTAGCGGGTCTGGCATGCAAACCGCTTGCATTGGTAATAACAACTTGACAAGACTTCATATATTTCTCCCTGTTTCTTAAATAGTAGATGACAGTTTTAACTATTATAAGTATAACAAAAGGCGGCATCAAAATCAAGCGTCATTCTATAGGAAAATATGACAAGTGGACAAATAAATTTTCGTCATTTTGCACAACTGCACAAAATTGTTTCGTTCTTTACTCGGTTTCCACCGATTCTGTCTCGGGTACTGTTTCGGATTCAGCTTCAGAATCCGTTTCGGTTTGCTCAAGTTCGGTGGATTGCTCCTCGGGGATCGTCAGATGTGCCTGATCAGTAATCTTCAAAATGCGTACGGTCACCGCCACGGTATCCGTATAGAGCTCCAGCACCTGACCGGGCGTCAGTCTATACGTGCCATCCAGCACCAGGCTTCCCTCTTCCATCTCACCTGCGCGGGATCTGAACACACCCGTCACAGTTAAGCCATCACTTATCTCACCCGAGGTCAGCACAGCCGCGCCATCGGGGCTGCCGCTGTAAACGGCAAGTGCACCTACGCGAAGTCCGCTCGCTCCGTCGTATACCGAATCTCCATCCTCTAAGTAATCGGCATAGCCGGGTTGGGCATTCTGAATTTCGAAATACACCATATAGGATTCCCCCGCCTTTTCATTGGCATGCGGGTCATAAATAAAGCAACGGTAGACCACACCTGCAATGCAGGCTGCGATCAGAAAACCGATAAAAATATCTACGAAAACGCCACCGGATGAAAACAGCGTTTTATTCTTCTCTTCTTTGTTCATTTTAACCTCCGTGTCATGTAGAGTGAGCAGTGCCGTCAGGACGCTTTTTCGTTTATCTGAAGCTCCACGATCACAGCATCATTCATAAGACCTTCAAAGCGCAGGATGTAGCTCTTGCCAACTGCGATCTTGGTCTGGCCTACAAAATATCCCAGCGTATAGTTATAGTCCGCTACCGTATGTACAGTCACGTATATATCCACTGTTTCACTGCTCTCTTGCTGACTGTCCGCAACGCATTCCACATCCAGCACCTGTCCGATAGAATGCCCTTGTTCATTCTCTGTCATATAAACATAGCTGTCAGACGTAATCACGCATTCGCCATCGTCATTATATGCAAGCACGGCATCTACATCATCCAAAAGCAAGGTATAAGTGATCTCCACCTGTGCGTATCTGGTCGAGAAGTATTTGCCCGTGGAATAAATCCCGAAAACCGCACCCGCAATCGCCGCAAGCAGGACGATCACGATCAGAATATCCAGCACAATAGGCAATCCCTTTTTCTTTTTCTTCTTGACCTTGGGGGCTTTACGGATTTTTTTCTTTGTCTCACTCACAGACGGCGTCAAGGAAGCATCCGGTGCTATGCTGGAGGCCTTCTGATCGTCTGCTGAGATCTGATTCTTTTTATGATCAGGCATGATAATTCCCCTCTCTTTATTTTGATTGGAACGCGATATCCGAGCGCTCCCTGGTGCCACCGTGCGTTTGAACCGCACGTGACAGCAACTCATATTGCGTGCGCTGACTTGCACTGCTGAGTGCAATGATCAGCCAGAACAGCATAAACACGCTTGCGCTTCCCAAAATGTTACAGGTCAGCCCAAACACAAGCACACCGCCAATGCCTGCAAGTCCTGCTGCGACACGCGCCTTGGTAATCTGATTGTTTCCGCGGCGCAAATAGGTCAGCATGCTCATACCAAACAGCAAGAGCATAGCAAAGAACAGGATCAAGGCAAGATATCCGCATTCGGTCAGCAGCTGCAAATATGCATTCTGCATATCGGTCATGCTCTCCATGCCCGGAGCGGCATATTGCGGGAACACCGCCCGTACGGCGTGCTCGCCAAGGCC
>JAFQUG010000035.1 GCA_017408625.1 Clostridia bacterium
AAATTCTTTCCTCATAGTTTCCAGTCCTTTTTCTTCCCACGGCATCTTTTCGCCCTCCATAGACCTTGATGCCTCTATTTTACCATAAAACTGTAAACTATGTCCCTTCACATTCTGTAAACTATGATACTACACTATACATATCATCCTCCCGCACGCAATGAGAAAGGAATGTGTTCGGATATCACGATCATAAACCTTTTTCGTGCGGGAGGATGAATTTGCTTGCAAATATTCCTCCCCTACATAAATATTTAACTCCGCCGAGAGGATTTACTCCCCTCGGCGGTCTCTCTTTATGGATTATACTTCTTAATCATCGCCCAGCCGCGATCCACGTACCCCTTGAATCTGTCCTCGTTACGCACAAGGTCAAACCAAGCCCAGCCGTTGGGCGTGGTGATGGCGTAGGTCAGATTGTGCTCGTTGAAGGCCATCCAGTAGTCGTTGTCCGCAATCGGCTCACGCGTGCCGTCGGGCAGCTCGATCATGCCGCGCGCAAACACGTACTTTGCGCCACCCGTAACGTGCGGGTTACCCGTATCCAGCAGGTCGCCACCCTTGTGCACGCGAGATTTTTCGCAGTACTCAAAGGCCACGTCCAGCATACGGTATCCTTCCTCGTTCATGCCCGCGCCAAAGCAAGCCGCCGCGCGGATGGTGGCCATCCAGCCGTATCTGCCTAACCATGCCTCGGGCACTTCCCCGTCGCCCAGCTGCTCCAGCATGCGCATGTAAAAGCCCATCAGCGCCACCGATCTGGGCGAGTCATACACGTTGTGCGAGGGTCTGGACAGCATATGCATGATCAGGTGGAAGTTGTTGATGCCATACTTGGCGTGTCCCTCCTGCCATTTGCCCTGATCCCACAGACGGTCCTCAATCACCTCACCCTGAATCGCACCGTACTGCGTAATGGGCGAAGGGATCTCGCGGATGCCCGTGCGGTCGGCAAAGATGACAATGTCGCCGTCCTCGTCTGCCACGTAGGTGTAAAGCGCAGAGCCCACAAAGCCGTCGGTCAGATCCAGCGCGTCGTATCTGCGCATAAGGCCGTCCGCCATGGGCATGTAGCCCTCTCCAATACCCTCGTAGGCGGTCAGCTCGTACACAGCCGTCCTTGCACCGCCGCAATATTCGTTCTCGGTGCGCACAATGCCGATGCCGGGCGCGAAATAATACACCTTGTTGCCGCCGCGATACGACCAGCCGTCGGTCATGCCGCCAATCTCCAGGCGCAGTCTCAAGCAATTATGGAACGTGCCTGCCTTGGTCGTAATGCTGCCGCCCTCCTCGCAGGTGATCTGCGTTCTGACCTCGTGCGAGAATCTGGTGTACTCCACCACGGGCGAAGCACCCACGCGCCATTCGTCCGACCACAAACAGTTTGTCGCATCCTCTAAGATGCCGTACAGGTCGTTGTAGAGGATCGGATCCTCGGCAGGGCCCATGCCGCCCATGCATTTCCACTCAAACGACCAACGGTAATTGTGCGTCAGCTGCACGCAGTCCTTCTTGCGTTGCACCACGTTGCGCGAGAAGAAATTCCAATGCCCTGTAGCCGAACATTTGGGATTATATACGGGGTCGGTTGTCAAAATCCTGCGCGCCACAGAGGCGGCCGCCTTGGTGTGCGCCTTTTGCATGGGCGTGACTGCTAACTGCTCCGCGCGCTCAATCGCGGGAGTGATATCGCACAAAACGCTTTCGCCCTTGTCGTTGTCGTAATAGTAATCGCAGCGGATCTGCCCGATCATGTCAAGCCAATCGTTTTCGTTGTATCTCACGCGCAGCTTCTGCTCCCAAAAGGACAGCATGACCTTTTCCTCATTTGCAAAATCCACGGTAAACACCAGCTCCGAGGCAATGGATTCGGGATCGTATTCGTAAGCATACGCCCAGGTATTGCCCTTGACAAACGGCAAAAGTCCTTGACCTCCCTTGATCTCGTAAGACTTCAGCGAATACGCATCGGTCACACCGTCGCGCGTTGCCTCGTGTCTGACAATCCCAATACCGTCCTTGTAATAGCTCTTGTAAATATGCTTGCCGTTATCGTTCCAAAGCGTTGTCACCCAAAGCTGACAGCCCTCAAAGCATCCTGCGGGCGTTTCTACGGTCTCGTTGTCAGATGCGAACGCCAGCGTGCGGCCGTCCGATGCGACGTGCACCTTTCCGAGTGCAATATCCGCAAAGAAGCGGTTGTCGCAGCCTGTACTATTGCGGAAAATATCCCCTGCATCGTCGTTGATCGAGTTCAGATATCCTTCTCCAAAGCCGTTATCCCCCCAAAAGCAAAGCTCACCGTCAATAAAGCGGTATTCCTCTGCAGTGCCGCCAATGCGATAGCGGTTCTCGGTCTGCCCCTTGTAGTCGTGCGCAAGCACGTCTTCCATTTTTCTTGCGTAAGGCACAAGGATGCGATATCTGTCGTCCTCCTGCAAAATCTGCTCCACCTTGTCGTAAGCGGCCTTTCCCTCGTCACCTCTGCCCTCGCGGTACAGATAATAGCCAAGCCAGAACCACTCGCGGCCAAGGGCTTTGACAAAGCCTGCCTTCTCGAGCAGCGGAATCTGCTTGTCGCGGATAAACTCGATCTTGGCACCGCCGTATACCTGCGAATCCTGGCGCGTAACGATAAAGGTCATAACCTCCTCGTTCTTGCCTTCCATGGCAGCCGTGGCGATGCGCTCAAATAACGCATCGTTTTTCTTTCCGGGCAGCCACCACCAGCCGCGCATGAGCACGTCGGCAAGCGCGTGCTGCTTTTCTCGGCACTCGGGCAGCTCCTCAACCTCCGAGAGCACTTCCTTATACACCTTTTCAAAGCCGCTCTTGTCGTTTTTGATCTGCCAGAGCTTGAGCTCCTCCACCTTTTTCATGACGCGCTGTACAAGCGTGTCGCTATACTTTTCATTCATT
Source organism: Clostridia bacterium (assembly GCA_017408625.1). Next base: position 2,923 of record JAFQUG010000035.1, read on the forward strand.
GCGCAAAGCTCCTTTCTGAGTCGTTTTCTGCCGTCGTGGAGCTGCCATTTGACAGTTCCCTCGGGCATACGCATACGATCGGCAATCTCGGCAATCGAAAGGTCCTCGAAGTAGTGCAGATAAATGATCTGTCTGATCTTCTCGGGCAGCCTTTCCATGCCCTTGCCAATCTCGTCCTTTTGCTCGGTGCGCACGTACGTCTCGGCGGGATTTTGCTCGGGGTCGTCGGTAAACGCCAGATTGTCCACCGCGTCCAGGGGCATAAAGCCGCGATAGCGCGTGATCATGTTGATGGCGCAATTCTTGGCAATGCGGCACACCCAAGGCGCGAATTTTGCCGGCTCTTGCAACAGATTCAGCTTCATCCACGCAGTCACGAACGCATCCTGCGCAGCGTCCTCGGCCATAAAGTGATTCTTTGTCACCGATGCCGCAGCGGCAATCACCGTCTTTTGATAACGCGTCACCAGCACCTCGTAAGCCCTCTGCTCGCCCGCAAGCGTCAGCATGACCAAGGTTTGGTCGGTTTCATTCTGATAGTACATACGCTTCTCCTTTCGCAGTATTGAGATCTCTCTTAAGCGCTTGTCTTTAAGACACAAAAAGTATAGAAAAGGTTGGTGGTTTTGAAAAAATTATAACACATTTTTTTGAAATTGTCTATAAAGTTATTTGCAATAGTGGGTGCGTATACCTTCCTTCCCTACAAAATATATAAAACCGCCAAGAGCAACCAAACGGCTGCTCTCGGCATGTGTGTATTCACATTAACTCGGAATGATCATGGTGGTCAACGCTTTTCTCTGCTCCTCGGTAGGCTGCTTCAGTTTACCGTTCCCCAGCAGCGTCACGATGCAATGCAGCAAGAACCAGCCGTCCGAATGGAATACGTACTGCAGCTCGTACTCTCTGATCTTTCTCAGATGCGCGGGCACGCATTCCAATGCAGCCCTTGCATAAGGTGCTTTGAGCGCTTCAAATTGCTCCTTATACTTGATCTTAATGCGCTCACCGATGGCAAGCAGCTCGCGCTGTACGTCCTTATCGGTCAGCACAACAAGCTTCCAAGCGGTCTTGAAGCAGCCGTCGTAGTCGCCCCAGGTCTTGATGTACCCGCGCTCGGAAAGCCATGCGTAGTCATCCTTGGAAAGCAGATTTTCCTTTTCGTGCTCGTAGAGCGAAAGCACGCGCTTGGCGTCGTCCGCATACACGAAATATCCTTTATAATCGCCTCTGTTCGACCATTCGCTGTCAATTTGCCACAAAACGTGGCCGTCGTATTCATTCCACATAGGTCCGCACCAATTCTTCATATACACGTTGTCCTCGGGCAGCACCACCTCGTCGTCCACAACCGATGCATGAAAGATATTTTGCCCACCGTCGGGGCGAATGGTCGCGACCTCTTCAAAAGTAATTTTCTTGTCCATCAAGGATTCACCCGACCACGCGGCAATATACGGAATCAGCGACCACAAAAGGAAGTTTTTGTCTCTCGTGTACTGACCACCGGTCTCATCCGGCTGCGTGTGGTTGCAGAAAATGCGCTCGTCGTCCAGAATTCCACAGCACATCAGCTCGTCAAACAGGTCGTTTGCAAACAGCTCAGCCGCCTTTTTGTACATGTCGTTCTGCATGGTCAGCAGCTCTGCCGTCGGTTCATTGATGATGAAATTGATCAGATACTTGTCCTTTTGCTTGACCAAAAAGCCGTATTCCTCTAAAACGTCCACCTCTGTTTCCACGTAAACGGGTGATACACCCAAATCATCTGCGATCTCATTGACCGTCTTGGCGACATTTCTGACACAGTAACATATATTCTGCGGCAGGCTTGATCGAAAAAATTCGTCGGGATTTCTGCTGCCAACCGAGCCGTTGATCCCATATGCATGGAATTTGATCGGATTGAATTTCAAATCACTTGTTTTTCTCATGGTATCCATACCCCTTTTCAGTTCTTTTTTGGCTTCAAACAAGTGCCACTTGACCGTGCCGACAGGAATTCCCAGCTCACTTGCAATATCGGCCTGCTTGCGGTTTTCAAAGTAATACATAATCACAATGCGCCGCTGCAGACGCGACAGATACGCGATCTCTTGCTGCAAGCGCTTGATCGCCTCACCGTTGCCTTCTGCGTCGTACTCCGCGTCGGGATCGGCCAGAATTTCGGCAAATTCATCGATCGGAACACCGATCACGCTCGCCGCGCTGTCGCGATAATAATTGCACAGCGCATTGTGAGCAATCGTCCAGATAAATTTGCCCGCGTCGCCGATGTCGTCCTTGGCAAGCAGCGCACGAAAGGCCCTGAGCACGATCTCCTGCGAAAGATCCTCCGCGTCCTGCGTGCTCTTGCAACGCTTGAGCGCAAAGCCGAAGATGGGCTTTAAGTATTCTGTGATGATATTTTCGGCATCTTGTCGTCTCACTTGTTTTCTCCTCGTTGAAAGCTTTCACCCATACAGACACGGATTTGAAAAAAGGTTGGTGGTTTTGGGGAAATTATAGCATGTTTTTTTGAATTTGTCTATAGATATGAAAATCGAACCTGACTATCAAATAATTTTATGCGGGACGTCGAGGGCGCCGTCCCCTGCAAACACACGATGAAACCAAATGTACAACCCTCAACAGACACGCAAACGATTTAAAATTGCAGGGGATGGCGCCCACGACATCCCGCACCATACGAATTTACTCTTGTAGGGACCGGCGTCCCCGACGGTCCATTCCAAATACAAAAATACCGAGAGCAACCAAACGGTCACTCTCGGCGATTCCCCTGCCGCCTATGGCGGTGCAAATTGTAATGGAAACTTCACCGCGGAGCTCTGCTCCAAAAATGGGCTCGGCCCCATTTTTGGTGAAGTTTCAGCGTGAATGGTTAAGCAAACGGAAATATAACGTGAAATTTCACGTTACTTATTCCTCAAACACCAACACCACAGGCGGGCAGCAATAATCCACACCCTGCAAATGCAAGCCCTTTTCGTACGCCTCGCGCACGATGGACATGACCAAATAATTGGTCGCATCGCTGTATCTGAAAAGCTCGGGAACCGATGTCAGATGCTTGGGAACGGGCGTTTTGAGTGTGTAAACAAAGGCAGCAAGGTCTTCTCCCACCGTCTTTTTGAGCTCCTCTGTCGCCCATGTGATTGCCGCATGAACTTCATCGTACTCTGTGCTCTTCATTACGGGAATTTTCAGGCACGGCCTACCCTCTTTCTCTCCGATCAAGCCAAACTCCTTAAGCTTTGGCATATATGCAATGAACTCATTGGGAATTTCGGTGTTTTCCAGAGGGGTGCCATCGTAAATGTACCAAAGCAAATTCGTGATATGCTGAAAATACAGCTCGTATGCCCCGTAAAAGCGGCGAGTTGCATCCCATAGCGGTGTGTCGAATTCACAAAAGCGAACCCATTTTGCTCTGCCAACCTCCAAAGCCTCCGACGTGCGGTGTCCTCCGTGGATCATGTAATTGCTGGACTCATTGTATTCTGTCAAATCATATCCCGCATCAATCGCGGTTGCATGCGCGCACCATCTGCCACCGTCCTTGCGATTGGGAAAATCGGGTGCTGCAACCTTGCCTGTTCCGAAATACTGAAAATCCTGCAACGCCTTCAAAACGGCATATCTGTCAAGCTTGATCTGCTCCTCTCTGCCCATTGCCTGCACAAATGGCATTTTCGAGATTTGAGCGGACATGCTTTCCATAATGCCCCAGATCGTTTCAAAGTGTTTATGCGCAAAATCAAGCTGCGCTCTGAAATTCGCAAGTCTGTTTTGCGGTTTTGTGATAATGAAGTCCGTATATACCCTTCCGCCATCCGTCCATGCCATCAGTTCACCGTCCACAAGTTTGTGAATGATCGGCTCAATATACGCTGCGGGAATGCCGATTGCTTTGGAAAGCTCCCTGATCGTCAAAGGCTTTTTATACGCGATCATCAGCAGATTTTGCGCGATCAAATCCCCTTCCACAAGCGACATGGGCTCATTATTCAGGCCGTTTACGCCGCCAAAAGAGATCCACATCTTTCCCGGCAAATAATTTTCTCTCGTTTCCATACTTTCAAGTCCTTTCTTGATCTGATCACGCCCTGCGGACAGGCGATATTTGACCGTACCCTCGGGCACATCCAACGCTGCCGCGATCTGCGACACGCTCTGATTGCCGAAATAATGGCGGATCAGCACCTCACGCGTCACAAATGCTAAGTGATTGAGCTCCTTGCGCAAATTCGCCGCCTCCTCGGAGCATAAAAACGCATCGGTTTCCTGCTCACCAAGCTGCAACGCCTCATCTAAGCACACCGTCACGGGCGTGCGATATTTTTTGCGCAGCTGATCGTTGTATTTGTGATAAAGCGTGTTTGTCAGCCAGGTCTTGGGATGCTCGATCACCCCGCCTCCGTGTATATGGGCAAAGGCCGCAAGCATGACATCGCCGACAAGATCCTCCGCATCCGCGCGCACGTGGCACTTGGATGCTGCAAGCCGCATCAGATCATCGTAATATTGTAAGATTTCACTGTTTTCCATGGTTTCCTGCCTTCCGGAATGCTTTTGAACGTTCACCTGGATAGTCGTAAAAATACCCTTTCGGTTGGGACTTGAAGCAAAGTTTTTTTCATTATAGCAAAATTATTTTGTTTTGTCTATGTTTTTGTATTCGTAGGGGCGATTTTTCGGCAACGCCGAAATTCGATCGCCAGCACAAGCAAAAGCAAAGAAAATCGGACACGTAAACCATCCGTCGGTAGGGGCCGGCGCCCACCGACGACCCGCGCCATGCAAATTTTCTCTTGTAGGGACCGGCGTCCCCGACGGTCCGTTCGAAATACAAAAATACCGAGAGCAACCAAACGGTCACTCTCGGCGGTATTATTTTTCAAACTATTCTTACCGCATATAGAAATATGCGCCTACAGAAGCAGGTGTTGATTCGTCATATTTCAGCCAACCACTCGCAAGTGAGTGCTTCACAAGATACCCAAGTGTATGAGATGCGGTACAAATAGATTCCAATATAGCGTCCACCATTGCAGTTTGATTGCGTATACTTTCAGGGAGATCGTCGTATAGAATATTCCAAACCGTTTGGTTCATATCATCCAACAGCTTCATAATTTCGGAATGAATTTCTCCTCTTCTTTGGCTGTGCTCAATAAAATCTGTGCTATGTTTTTTCTTATTGCAAAATTTCACAAACGAACGACAGGTACGCTCACTGATCACAGATACCCTGGGAAAATATTTTCCGTACAATTCTTCTGCATATCCGTATGCAACCAATCTTTCAGCAACAGCAATTTGTTTAGGTGCTTTATTTTTCACCAGCAATAATAATTCATAAGTCTCCTCTTCTGATAGGTTCGGAGGGGTTCTGAAATGTATCCCTTCATACGAGAAACGGTAATGCACAAAACCATTAGTTTGACAATGAAACCCTACGCCATCGGGAGTAAAATCACAAGCTTCGAATGCGAGAACGTCCCAAACTCCACCGTCCTGCCTTTTAGAATTACCAAGCTTGTTTTTGGGAGAACTTTCGCAAAGCTCATACAAACTTTTATAAAAACTTGGCAGAAGCATCCATTTGGCTTCCTCATAGTTTTGATACGGACCGTAATAGGAAAGGCCCGCTTCCTTGTATTGATCCATCAAACGATCAATATTCTCAGTAATCAATGCGATCAATTTTGGAATAACTTCTTCGTAATAAATATGCATCTTATGAATCGCTTCTTTGCCAATGATCGGAAAAGCAGTTTCATACTTATCAGCATTTTTGTGAAGCAGTGTTTGTTCAGTCAAATATTTTACGGAATCTTCCATGTACGGCAAAGCAACCCCTATCTCAATAGCGAGTTCTTCCGCGGTCATCGGGTTATCATAACACGAAAGAAAAATATTTTGGTTTAACTTGGAGTCCATGAGTGTCCAAGGCTGACCAAGCTCTCCGGGACGTGTGCAAATATTGTTATAACTGATTTTTTGAGGATTATAACTTCGTTTCCCAAATTCTCTTGCCATATCCATACCTTCTTTCAAAATTTGTCTTGCACGGAGAAGCCGTGACTTGACCGTATTTGTGGAAAGCGCGAGCGATTCTGCAATTTCACGAACGCTTTTGTTTTCGATGTAATAGGCAACGACGATGTTGCGATAATCACTCTTAATGAACGCCAGCTCGCGCCGAAGCAGAGCCATTTGCTCTGTATGGATCATTTCATCAAGGATACTTTCGCTTTCGTCTTCAATTTCATAGTCGCCGATATGGTCACCGGTTACCGATTCGTTTCGAT
>JAFQUG010000003.1 GCA_017408625.1 Clostridia bacterium
GCACCCTTGCAGAGAGCCGCGGCGGTGGGATGCGGCAGGGCGTGCGTGCGTGAATGGACTTTCGAGGGCAACGGGAAATTTTATCCCTGCGGGATAGAATGTATAGGCGACGGCATGACCCACCGTTACAGGGGTCGGCATATTTGTGTGAGCATTTGCGCAAGCGCAGTATGATTGAGCGGATAGTAAGACTATCAAGCAGGGTGGCACCGCAAGAGGTATTCTCTTGTCCCGGCAGATCAGATTTTTGATTGCGGGATGAGAGCTTTTTTCTTTTCCGCACCATACTCACTTCCCCGATGAGTACGGACAGAACAGGGGAGAAAGGTTCCAAGATGGCAAACGTAGAGATCCCGTACAAGATTTATTTATCCGAGAATGAAATTCCCAGACAGTGGTATAACGTCCGCGCGGACATGAAGAAAAAGCCCGCGCCGCTGATCGATCCCCGCACCATGAAGCCGATCACGCTTGAAGCTATGAGTGAGGTATTCTGCGAGGAGCTTGCCAAGCAGGAATTGGACGATACCACGCCTTATATCGATATTCCCGAGCCGCTGATCGATTTTTATAAAATGTACCGTCCCGCACCGCTGGTACGTGCGTATTGCTTGGAAAAGCAGCTGGGCACGCCCGCGCACATCTACTATAAGTTTGAGGGCAACAACACCAGCGGCAGCCATAAGCTCAATTCCGCGATTGCACAGGCATATTATGCAAAGATGCAGGGCCTTGAGGGCGTGACCACCGAGACCGGCGCGGGCCAGTGGGGTACCGCACTCTCCATGGCGTGCTCTTATTTCGGACTTGATTGCAAGGTGTTCATGGTTAAGGTCAGCTACGAGCAAAAGCCCTTCCGCCGCGAGGTGATGCGTACCTACGGTGCAAACGTGACCCCCTCGCCCTCTACCACCACGGCAGTGGGCAGAAAGATCCTTGAGGAGCATCCCGGCACCACGGGCAGCCTTGGCTGCGCCATTTCCGAGGCGGTTGAGGCCGCAGGCGCATCGGGCGGCAGCTACCGTTACGTGCTTGGCAGCGTGCTCAATCAGGTGCTCTTGCATCAGACCATCATCGGCCTTGAAACCAAGACCGCGCTGGATAAGTACGGCATCAAGCCCGATATCATCATCGGCTGCGCGGGCGGCGGCTCTAACCTGGGCGGTCTGATCTCTCCCTTCATGGGTGAAAAGCTGCGCGGCGAGGCAGATTACCGCATTATCGCGGTTGAGCCCGCATCCTGCCCCAGCCTGACCCGCGGACGCTATATTTACGACTATTGCGACACCGGCCGCATTTGCCCCATGGCCAAGATGTATACGCTGGGATCGGGCTTTATCCCGTCCTCCAGCCATTCGGGCGGACTGCGCTATCACGGCATGAGCACCGTGCTCTCCGAGCTGTACGACCAAGGACTGATGGAGGCGAGAAGCGTAGAGCAGACCGCAGTCTTTGCGGCAGCACAGCAGTTTGCACGCATCGAGGGCATCCTGCCCGCGCCCGAGTCGGCACACGCCATCAAGGTAGCCATCGACGAGGCTATGATCTGTAAGGAGACAGGCGAGCAGAAGACCATCGTGTTCGGTCTGACCGGTACGGGATATTTCGATATGGTGGCATATCAGAAGTTCAACGACGGCCTGATGGGCGATTATATCCCCACCGATGCAGAGCTTGACGCAGCGTTCACCAATTTCCCGCCTCAGCCGTGATGCCGTAGGCATCACGAACTCCGCGCACAGCGCGGAATATCACTGCCCGAAGGGCAATATCACTTGCGCATAGCGCAAATATCACTGCCGCAGGCAATATCACTTTGAATGTCGGCGGGAGCAAGCCCCCGCCCTACGGACACGGGGTGTCGAGGACATCGCCCCTGGCCGAACGGGAGCCGAACCGAATTGCCGGACGACGATGCATTTTCGCATCTTTCGGCGCGCTTTCGCTTGCAAGATTTGTATTTTGCTGCGCAAAATCACACCAAAATCTATCAAAAATGCATTCGCCGGCGGGTGCTATGCAGTTTTGACATAGCAGATTTTTTCGAGCCCAAAAGCTTTTTCCGCAGGGC
>JAFQUG010000036.1 GCA_017408625.1 Clostridia bacterium
ATTTCTTAGCCCCATGAGCGGCTTTTTTATGCGCTATGCAGAGGAGAGAAAAAGATAAGTTGTTTGGGAATCAGTCAAAGTAAGTAATATCTAAATGTACTTTTTGGGAAGAAGGATTGTATGAAGAACTGATAAGCTTTGCATCCGAACACATGGATGTCATCAATTTGGAGTCGTAAAATTGAAGCAATTGGTCTTGTAAGGATATCGAAAGCGAATCTGAAGAATAATAATAAACAATTTCTATTGTCACACGGTGATGAATAGCAAGCTTGCATCCGCAATACAGTGCATTGGCAAATTTTCTGAATTTTTGATATTTTGGCAGAACCAACCTTGCTTCAACGTGTTCCCAGGCACGTTCCAAAAGACGTACTTCATCGGCATGGGGGTCGATTCCGGGATCAGAAAAATCTGCGCGAAAAAGTAAATCCTGATAATTCAAAAAAGAGCCATACATAGCGACCTCCAAAATATAAAAAGTGCGCAGCCGAATCTGCGCACTGAAAAATGGTAGCTCCAATTGCTGCGACACAAGTATTTTCGAATAGCTGCAAGTACAAGACCAAAGCATACGAAAATGGAGCGTACATTTTTACCTATGGTAAAAACGTACACTTTGGAATCATGTACTTGGAGCAAGCCCGCTATTAACTTGTGTCGCATGTATAGTATAGCATATTTCGGGGGTGTTGTAAACACCTTTTTCAATATTTTTTGAAATCCAAACACAATTCGGTAACATGCATTTGATATGAGACTTTGTGATCTTGACGGTTTGAACTCTCTATAAAAACAACCCTCGACCAATCATGATCGAGGGCTTGTGTTTTTATGCCTGTTCTTGCTTTTGCATGGCCTGCGCAAGCTGATAATATTCAAAGAACTTATAAATATTATTGCCGTCGGGAGCGGTCATTTCGCAATAGGTCTTACCAAAGCTGAAGAGCAGGAAGCGTCTGCCGCGCATGGCCAGCTCGTTGATTTCGGACATGGGCACGTGCAGCTCTCCGCACGTAATGCCGTTCGCGTCCATGACGAATTTTCCTTGTGCGATCACGGTTTCCTCGTGGTTATCCACCGTGTAAACCCTTGCGTCCTCGGCAAAAACAGCGGTCTGCCCGGATACGAGTGCCTTGGCAGCTTCGCGTTGACGGGCAGCAAGCTCGGTCAGTGTCCTGTCGGGCGCGCCGTGCAGGTAACCGTAGACATCGTAGGTGGCGGAAAAATCACACGCGGTGCAAAAGACGCGGTCTTTTTGCGAGCGGATGGTGTCCACCTTGCCGCAAACAGGGCAGATATACAGCAGATTTTCCATCTTCTCTGCAAGGTTCTTGCCCTTGTATTTTCGGGGATTCTGCGCTTGTCGCGCGTATGCGTCCTCGTACAGATCCTCGCGGATGATACGATTGATCTCATCCTCGCTCATCTGCGCGATCTGCCCGGCGGTATAGACGTGTACCGGCCGGCCGTGCAAGTAGCCTCTGCGCGTGTTTTTGGTGCTCCACATGGGGCTTGCAAAGTAGCCGCCCGAGATGCGGTAGGTGACAAGTCCGCAGCGCGCCGCCTTGACCAGACCGCCCGTGGTGGGTGCGATGTCGCAGGTCTTGCCGTCCCAGGAGCGCACACCCTCGGCAAACATGCAAACGTTTGCGCCCTTGCGCACCTTGCGCAGAATGTCAATGATGGTGGCTGCCGCCGTGGTGCCTTTTTTGCGCAGAATGGGGGCAAGAGCCCAGTTCAAGAGTCCAAAGCCGTGCTTCCAGCGCGCGATGTGCTCGCTGGCAACGTAGTACATTTGCTTCTTGAATGAGCAGGCAACCAGCACGCAGTCGTAGTCGGTGGTGTGGTTGGAGAGCACGATATAGTGATCGGGCAGATTGCTTGCGGACTCGTAGGTATAACCAAACTTGAGCTTACAGAACAGGGCAACGGGGCCACGCAACAGTCGCCAGATGATGGAATGTCTTGTTTGTATCTTCACGGATGCTACCTCCATGCAGTGATGCTTTCATTATAGCA
>JAFQUG010000037.1 GCA_017408625.1 Clostridia bacterium
ATACCTTGCCCTCACCCGCAAATCGTCCGCACAAAGCAGCATCGGGATGCTCGGGCGCGTTGAGCGGCAGCATGCAGGCCGCGTGCTCAATGATCAATGCGGGATAAAGCTCCTTGGCAAGGCTTGAGAGGGCTTTGCGAAAGGCAATGTCGTCAGCATGTGTGCCCCAATCCACCTTCCAGTATTCCACGCCTGCCTCGCGGCACCACAAAACGCGCTCCTTCCAGTAGGCAAGCTCACTTTCTTGAAAGGGCTTTTCATAATCCTTGGCTCTCCTTTGCGCTGCCACCCAAAGCCCGATGCCCTTCCAACCGTAAGACTTGACGCGCTGATTGATGACCAAAAGACGCTCGGCGGGCGGCAAGCCCTTGACAGACGGGAATTTTTGCTCGCTCATTTCAAGCGAGCCAAAGCAAGCAGCCCCTGTATCGGGACTGACACCATAATCCACGTCCCAGCCGTCGTCCAAGACAAGATACATGTCACCTCGTACGTCTGCGTACTCATGCACAAAGCCGTCAGGTCCAAACAGCCGTTGCTCGTCCATCATATCACGCGCACCGGCCCGACCGTCCATAGCCGCCAGAATATTCTGCGTCCGCCAGGTACAAAAGTAGGACATGCCGTATTCACTTTTACTCGGAATCAGATTCATGGCGTCTCCTTTCTGTCTGTGATTACAATGATATATTATAGCAAAACAAGTGCTCCGTGTCAATCCTTCTGCCGGCATACACAAATTCACAATATATGCTTGATTTCATAGCGATCGTATGCTAAAATAAGATCATTACTATTTTGAATTGCGTGAGAGGTGTTCCCGTGAAAAAGCCGATCAAAATCCTGTTGATCGCAGTTTGCTGCGTTCTGATTTTTGCCATCCTTGGCAGCAGTGCCGTGCTGATCGCCAATGCATTCGTCAAGGGCAGCACTGCGCCCGGGATTCTCTCCCCCGAAGAGGCGGCAGAGCTTGAGGACGTTGACTGTATCATCGTGCTCGGTTGCTTGGTCAAAGCCGACGGCACGCCCAGCGACATGCTGGCTGACCGTATCAGCGTTGGCGTCTCGCTTTACCAAAACGGCACCTCCCCCAAGCTGCTCATGAGCGGTGACCACGGACAAAAGGAATACGACGAGGTCAACACCATGAAGTCCTGTGCCATTGAAGCAGGCGTGCCGAGTGAGGATATTTTCATGGATCACGCAGGTTTTTCCACCTACGAGTCAATCTATCGTGCTAAGGAGATCTTTGGCGCAGATAAGATCGTGATCGTCACCCAGGAATATCACCTGCACCGCGCGCTTTACGTAGCAAACGCACTGGGGATCGAGGCTTATGGCGTGAGTGCCGACCTGCGCTCCTACGCGGGACAGACCAAGCGAGACCTGCGCGAGGTGCTTGCCCGCATCAAGGACATGGCTTATGCCCTGTTCAAGCCACTGCCCACTTACCTCGGTGATCCCATTTCGCTGGATGGCAGCGGTGATGTGACCAATGATCAATAAAGTG
>JAFQUG010000038.1 GCA_017408625.1 Clostridia bacterium
CTACGGTTATAAATTGATTGGTGATAAAAATCAATGCTTATTGATTAATGACACAACCGCATCTGCAATGCACCGTGCATCAAGTCCCGCCGTGGTATAGACCGATTCGTCGCGGGTCTGCTGCACGAAATTGTCGTCGATTGCCATGATGGCGTGCGCGGGCAGATTGCCGGATCTTGCCATAGCATCCGAGAGCATCATGCCAAAGCCGCCTGCGCGGATCTCTTCCTCCAAGAATACGATAGGCGTTCCCATGTTGCCGATCAGCTCGGTGACACGATTTGCAAGCTTGTCGTAGGGCTTGATGTATTCGCAAAGCAAAATACCTGCGCGAATTCCCTGTCCTGCCAAGGCATCTACCGCCTTGATGGCCTCGCGTACGATTTTACCGTGCGTGACGATGACGCACTGTGCGTCCTCGGTATTCCACGCGCGCACGTCGATATCGGCATATGCGCCATCGGGATAAAAGCGCGAGAGCACGTCGTCGTGTTCCCTGCCGTTGGGATAGCGGATGGCCACCGGACACGTTTCGCCCACCGCGGTCCTGATCGACAGCGCAAGTCCGTCGGCGGTCACGGGTGTATAGATCTTAACGCCCGGGATGTGCGAGAGAAACGCTACGTCAAAAATGCCGTGGTGCGTCGCGCCGTCCGCTGCACTGATGCCTGCGCGGTCAATGCACAGCACAAGCGGCAGATTTTGCAGCGCCGCGTCGTGTATGATCTGGTCATACGCACGCTGCAGGAAGGTGGAATACACCGCAAATACGGGAATATAGCCGTTTGCCGCCATAGCCGCTCCAAAGGTGACGGCATGCTCCTCGGCAATACCAACGTCAAAATACCGCTCGGGATAAGCCTTGTGAAAGGTCTCCAAGCCCGTGCCGTCGCCCATTGCGGCAGTGATGGCGCAAATGCGGTCGTTCTCCCTCGCAAGCTCGGTCAACACCGCGCCCGTGATCTTGGAGAAATTTGGCCGCTCGGAGCTTTTGCCCGTGGGTGCGACACCGTGATATGCGGTAGGCGCTTGCTCGGCGGGCTGATAACCAAGGCCCTTTTTGGTTTTGACGTGAATGATCACGCTCTCATCCAGCTTCTTGGCCTCACGCAAAAGCGTCTCAATAGCCTCCATGTCGTTGCCATCCACGGGTCCTAGATACGTAAGGCCCATATCTTCAAAATAATTACTGCCGTACAGCGCATTCTTGATACCCATCTTGATACGCTTGACCACGCGGAACAGGTGCTTGCCCACAAGAGGAATGCCCTTGAGCACGTTTCTGGTCACCTTTTTAGCGTCAAAATATGCCTTTCCGCGACGGATGTGCGCCAAGGTATTGGCAATTCTGCCTGTGTTCTTGGCAATTGACATTTCATTTTCGTTGAGCACAATAATCAGACGCAGATTCTTATCCACGTTATTGAGTGCCTCGTGCACCATGCCCCCCGTAAACGCACCGTCACCGATGACGGCAATAGAATAGGCATCCGAACCCGAAAGCTTATCGGTCATAGCAAATCCGAGTGCCGCAGAGATCGAGGTGGAGCTGTGCCCCGCACCAAACGGGTCGTGCTCACTCTCGTTTCGCTTGGTAAAGCCCGAAAGCCCTCCGCCCTTGCGCAGCGTATCAAAGCTTCCTGCTCTTCCGGTCAGCAGCTTATGTACGTAGGCCTGATGTCCAACATCCCAGATCATGTGATCCTTAGGCGAATCGAACACGCGGTGCAAGGCGACCGTCAGCTCAACCACGCCGAGGTTGGATGCCATATGACCGCCATTCTCATTGACGCGTTTGATCAGAAAATCACGGATCTCGGCGTTCAGGCATAGCAGCTGCTCCATGCTCAGCGATTTGAGCTCTGCAGGGCTGTTTACACGGCCGAGATATTGATAATCGTTAAAGTGTTGCATCCTGCGCCTCCTTCCGTTCGTTTTAACCTATCTATTATAGCACACATACAGCACAAATGCAAATCCTTTTTGCGTCATTTACGAATTTTTCACACTTTTTGCAAAGATTTGGCTAATATTTGGTATTTTACTTGGTATTTTTCAAAATCTATTGACAAAACCGCGCATATCATGTATAATGCTTAGTAATATTTTGAAAAGGAGAACACTTACACATCATGGACGGAGACAGTATACGATTATTTTTACTTGTAATCGTATTTGTTGCCCTTGTATCCTGCAGCGGATACTTTTCGGCTACGGAAAGCGCATTTACTGCGCTTAACAAAATCAGAATCAAAAGTCAGGCAGACGAAGGAGACAAGCGCGCCAAGCGTGCTTTGCATATTACAAACCACTTCGAGCGTGCACTGACTACCATCCTCGTTGGTAATAATATCGTCAATATCGCGGCAGCCTCTGTGGCTACCGTCATAGCTGCGCAATTATTAGCCCCTTCGGGCCTTGACGAGGATACCATCAATATCATATGTACGGTATACGTCACGGTAGTTGTATTTATTTTCGGTGAGATGACTCCCAAGAGTCTCGCAGGTGACAGAAGCGAAAGCATTGCATTGCTCTTCGCCGGTCCTTTGCGCTTACTGATGAAGCTTTTTACACCTATTGTGGCCGTTTTTTCTCTTTTGAACAAATTTGTGGCACGCTTTTTCAAGGAAGAGGAAGAGCCCTCGATCACAGAGGATGAGCTTTACGACATCATCGATACGGTCGAAGAGGAAGGCGTTGTGGACGAGGAACAGAGTGATATGCTCAAATCCGCGCTGGAATTCTCGGGCACAACTGCTGCCGACGTCATGACTGTGCGCCAGGATATCGTGTATATCGATATCACCATGACAAACGAGCAGATCAAAGATCTGATCATGCAGACTACGCACTCCCGTATTCCCGTATGCGACGGTGACCCCGATAATATCATCGGCACGTTACCCATTCGAGCATTTCTCAAGGAATATCTCAAAAACCCTGACCTGGAGCTGCGCTCTTTGCTTATTCCCGCTTTCTTTGTCAAGGCGAGTGCCAATATTGACGACCTTTTGACCGTTATGCGCCAGCACCGCTACTACCTTGCCGTAGTCATTGACGATAAGGCAAGCACGATCGGTATCGTCACCATTGAGGACTTCCTTGAAGAGCTGGTTGGCGAGATCTGGGATGAGGACGACGTGGTTGATCCGGACTTTATCAAGATGGGTGGCAACTACTTCCGTATCACCTCCCGTATGACAGTTGGCGAGGCCTTCTCGCGCATCGGTCTTCCCGCCCCCGAGCAGGCTGTGGCGCAAAGACCCCTGATCTCATTTATTCTGGACACTCTGGGCAGAATGCCCGAGGAGGAAGAAAGCATAGAATACATGGGCGTTGATATCATTGCGGAAGAGATCAAGGACGGCAGACTCCTGCAGGTCGTCATTCATATCTTAGATGATGAGGAGGTGGCCGCACAATGATCGTATACTTTATTATCATCGCTTTGATGGTCATTCTCTCGGCCTTCTTTTCAAGCAGTGAGATCGCAATCAATTCTTTGAATATGACCAGACTGAAAAAAGCGGTTGATTCGGGTGATAAAACTGCTAAGGTCGCTTATAACTTAAGCGAAAACTTCACCGGAACGCTTTGCACCATTCTGATCGGTAATAATCTGGTCAACACCGCTGCGACCACTGCAGCAACCGCGCTGATCCTGAGCTTGCTGACCAAGCACAAGATTGCGGGTGCCGATGAGCTTGCTCCCGTTCTGACCACCGTAATTATGACAGTCATCGTTTTGATCTTTGGCGAAATAATTCCCAAGAATATCGGTAAAATGCATCCGGAGCGTTGGTCTCGTATTGTGGCATATCCCATTCGCATACTGACCTGGGTGCTCTTCCCCATCGTTTTTGTGATTACCTGGTTCATGCGCAAGCTCCGCGGTATTTGGGGCACGGATGACGAGGATGCTCCCACCGTAACCGAGGAGGAGCTCTCAACCATCATCGACACAGTTGAGGAAGAGGGCGTCATTGACGAGGATCAGGGAGAGCTTTTGCAATCCACGCTGGAATTTCCCGAAACTACGGTTCGCGAGGTCATGACCCCCAGAATTGATATGATTCAGATTGATATCGATGACGATCCCGAGTCGATCCGCGAGCTCGCAGATCAGTCTCGCTATTCACGTATTCCCGTATACCGCGACAGTATTGACAACATCATTGGCATTCTGGTTCTCAACCACTATTATAAGGCCTTGGCAGAAGTGGATGGCAACGTGAACAAGATCGACCTGGAGGCGCTTCTGATCAAGCCCAAGCTTGTGCACAAAACACTGCGCTTACCCAATGCATTGGGCGTCATGCGTGAGCACAAAACGCACCTTTTAATCGTTGTAGACGAGTTCGGCGGAACAATGGGTATTGTCACAATGGAGGATATCCTCGAGGAGCTGGTCGGAGATATCTGGGACGAGTCAGACGAGATCGTCAAGGAGTTCCGAAAAACCGGAGACAACACCTACGAGGTCTCGGGAGACATGAACATTGATGATTTCTTTGCTGAGATTGAGCACGAGGACGACGATTTTGAGTGTGAATACAAAACCATGGGCGGTTGGGCTATTGAGGCAACCGATGCTGATCCGCACGTAGGTGACAGCTTTACTTACAAGAACATGTGTATCGTTATCAATGAAATGGACGACATGCGCGTGACACAGCTGACCGTTCTTGTGACCCCCCTCCCTGACGAGGACGAACAAGAAAATGAATAAAAACAGAGCAAGAACTTTCGTTCTTGCTCTGTTTTTTTATTTTGCGGTCGATCCTATATTCTTATCAGCCTTTGCCGCTGCCTGCGCGGCCTTCTTCTCATTTCTTCTCGTCTGTTTGGTCTTGAGCAGGTCGGAATCCGGGGCAATCTTGACCAGCTTTTTTTTCGTGCTTGCTGCAGAGGCAGAGCTGATAATCAGCACAAACAGGCAGAACACAAAAAGAAGAACCAACAAAGCACCTACACCCAAAATGATATAGGTAGAAATATGCGTGGTAGAAATGTGCGGTATAGCAAACGGTATGGAAATTTGCGGCATACGTGGTTCCTCCGAAATCTTTTTACATTATTGTCATTATAGCACATCATTTCTCTTTTGTAAACCCTCTTTTCGGAATTCTATTGAAAAATTCTTATAAATGTGTTAGAATATTGGTAGTTTGAATCTTGGAGACATATATGGTTGAAGTAGTTGCAGCCCTGATATGGGAAAACGATACGTTTATGATATGCAAGCGGCCTGCGCACAAGGCACGGGGATTGCTTTGGGAGTTTGTTGGCGGTAAGGTGGAACCGGGTGAGACGCACGCTGAAGCGTTGATACGAGAATGCCGCGAGGAGCTGGCCATCACGGTCAAGGTCGGAACGGTGTTTTGCGAGGTGACGCATACTTACCCGGATATTACCGTACACCTGACGCTGTATAACGCCGCAATTGAAAGCGGTACACCGCAAATGCTGGAGCATTGCGATATCCGCATGATCACGCCCGCAGAGATTCCGCAGTACGACTTTTGCCCTGCCGATCAGGAGATCTTAGAACTGATTATGAAAGAGGGTAAGTCATGAGAGTAGAGTATTTTAATTTTCTGCCAAGGCAGTCTAAACAGATACGGATCGCGGTCTTTATGGATGAACAGGGCTTTACCGAGGAATTTGACGCCTTGGACGAGATCTGCACGCACCTTGTCATGTTTGACCGAGATATCCCCGTGGCCACCTGCCGCACCTGGCTTTCCGAGGACGGATGGCACGTGGGAAGACTTGCCGTAATCAAGTTTTATCGCGGACGCGGACTTGGACAAGAAATGCTTGAGCATGCCGAAGAATATGTACGCAGGCTTGGCGGGGATTCCATTTCCCTGCACGCGCAATGCAGAGCCGAGGCCTTTTACCGCAAATGCGGCTACGTCCCTTACAGCGAAACCGACTACGACGAGGGTGTTCCGCACATGCACATGAGAAAAATTCTGAAGTGAGGATCAAATCATGCAGATTTTAACCGAATACCAAAAAGAATGGACCAAGCTATATAAGGCGGAGTCCAAGATGCTCAAGAAAGCGCTCGGAAAGGATTGCCTGACCATATATCACATCGGTGCTACGGCCTGCGAGGGTATGCCGGCAAAGCCCATC
>JAFQUG010000039.1 GCA_017408625.1 Clostridia bacterium
GCGTCTGCCGCCCGCGGTGACCGAGTCCACCTCGGCGTCCACGCCGTTCTCGTCAAGCAGTGCCTGCAGGATCTTTGGCAGATCGGAAAAGTAGGTATAGCTGTTGCCAAGCATCAGAATTTTCATGGTTGTCATTCTCCTTTCACAGGCAGCCATACGGCGATGGCGGAATGCTCCCTGTTCCAGTACTTGCCGCACCAAGCATAGTCGGTCAGCAACACTTGTCCCTCATCCGTTTCCATGACAAAGCGCACCGTCTCGCCCACCTCGGGGTCGATCTGATTTTGCACCAAGCGTCCGTCGCGCGTCATAGGGGTAAAGGGCGCGTTGATGTCCCCGGGCTCCTTCTGCTCATCGCGTGCAAGCACGATATTGCCGTACACAAACGCTTGCTTGCCGTTCAAGGTCAGCTTTTCCACCTCGGGGTGCAGCTCCAGCGTGATCACATCGCCGTCCTGCCAAAGCTTACCCAGCTGATTGTAGCCCTTGACGCATTCCAGCACTTCACCGTTCAGGCACAATGCGGGCTCGTGGCTCCACTCGGGCACGCGCAGCTTGACGGCAAAGGTCTCGGGCGCGTCAAGGCAAATCTTGATCTGCGCCTTGCCCTCTTCGATATATGCACCCGAAATTTCAAATCTCACGGGATTGCCCGCGGGCGTGGTGGCGTTCACGACACCGTTCTGATAGCCGTTGAAGGCAAAGCCATGATCGTACGCCAGCACCTGGATCAGCGGGAACAGAGCCGTGCCCGCAGCACCAATGCAAGCGCAGCAGCCGTAGTAGCCGCCCGAGCTGAATTTCTTGTAGCCGCCGATGCCGATGCCGCGCGGCTGATAGGTCAAGGGGCTGTAGCTGTCAAACGGCACGCCTGCCACATACGTCTTGTCCTCAAAGCTGAACTGGGTTTGATTGAAGGGGTTGAGGCTGCCGTAAAGCGCGTTGTATGCCTAGCGCTCGATGTCCTGCACGTAAGATGCGTTGCCGGTCAGGCGCAACAGTCTTTCCAAAAGTCGCATCCATGTCACGGTCACACAGGTCTCCTGCATGATGCCGCGATCGGGCGCGGGCTCGGTCTGTGCCATGGCAGAGTGGTCAAACAGCTCGTGCGTACAGCCTGCACAGCCGATGACGGTGATATCGCTCTCTCTGACCGCCTGCACGAATTTTTCCACGATATGTAAATAACGCTCCTGCCCCGTGACCTCATACCAGGCAAGTGCGCCCTCAAAATAGGACATCATTTCATATGCCTTGACCTGCGGATATTGGTAAGGATAGATCTCGCCCGCCTCGGCAAGGTCGAGCAGATTGCCGCCGTGGCAGCCGCCCTGATCCAATACGTACTTGGCAAAATCCAAAAATCTCATCTTGCCCGTGAGCTTGTACAGCTCGATCACAGGCTCTAAGATGGTGCTGGAGTTGAGTCCGCCCCACGCAGCGGAGGTATCCAGAATGGACATCTTGCCCTCCTCTGCACCGATGTGCGCGATCAGATAGTCCACGTGCTTTTCCATGCAGTCAAGTATGCGCGCCTTGAACTGCTCGTCACGGCAAATGCCATAAAAATACAGGCAGCCCACCAGCACGTACTTGCGCGACCAGATATCCCAGCCTGCAAACTCATGCGAGACGGGATAGGACGCAATTCTGCCAAGATCATCCTGCGTGTCAAGCAGGTCGGAGACGGTCTTGTAAAGGATCTCGTACAGCTGCTGGTCGGGCGCATACGTGTAGGTCAGACACGCGCCGCGCATCATTTTGCCGAAATATTCCCCGCGCCAGCCGTAGTCGCAGAAATCGGGACGCTCTACGTATACCTGCACAAACTTCTCCCAAAGCTCCTTGTCCTTGAGCTGCTTATTGAGAATAAACTGCGCGTGCGCGTCCACCGCGCTTTCGTACTTCGCCGCTCCCGCGGGAAGATAATGATACTTGTAATCCATCATGGGCTCCTTTCTATGATCGGTCAATATTTTCATTTTCGTTTACTGCGGGAGCAAGCCCCCGCCC
>JAFQUG010000040.1 GCA_017408625.1 Clostridia bacterium
CGCTCGAAGATCGGAGAGCGGCTCGCGCAGCGAGACATTCTCCAGGCGCAGAGCGTGCGAATATTCGCGCTTTGCGCGAAATTCCCGTGTTTCGATTTGGCTGTGCACTACTTCATCATAGAAAGAACGGGCACCTCATCCGAGGTGTCTGTTCTTTTTCTGCTGCCCCATACGAGGAATCTCACCCGGCAATGCAAGCCGTATGGCTTGCATTGCGGGTTCGCATTCGCCGCTCGAAGATCGGAAAGCGACTCGCGCAGCGAGGCATTTTCCAGACGCAGGGCGAGGGTATTCTCGCCGCAGGCGAGATTCCCGTGTTTCTTGGAAATATGTTTTTTTATTTACATGAGTTAAAAGCACCGATGCAATCGCATCGGTGCTTTTGTATTTTTATTTATCAAATTTTCACGCCATGGTTGCAAGCATTTGCTTTGTGACCTCGTATCTCGTGGGCTTGCCGCTTGCATAAAGCGCGAACTCATCCGCCATATAAGCCGACATGCGCCACACCTCGTTGCCAAGGCTGCCCGCAATGTGCGGGGTCAGAATGCAATTCGGCAGGGAATAGAGGGGAGAGCCCTGCACGGGCGGCTCGGGGTCAGTTACGTCCAGGATGGCGGTCAGATCGGGACGCGCCCGGAGTACGCGGATCAGATCGGGCTCCACCACCTGCGCACCGCGACCGGTATTGAGAAAAGCGGCGTAGGGGCGCATGCGCGAGAATTGCGCGTAGGTCAGCATGCCGCGCGTCTCTTGATTGTTGGGCAGGTGATTGGATACCACCGCGCATTGCTCGAAAAGCCGGTCCAAGGCGCAGGGTGTCACGCCAAGCGCGGCCACCTTTTCGGGGGAGAGGTATGGGTCGTACACGTAAACGTCCAGTGCGTAGGATTTGAGCATCTCTGCCACCAGCGAGCCGATCATGCCGCAGCCGATCAAGCCCACGCTTTGCGCGTAATTGCCAAGATAGGCTGCGCTGCGCGGAGCGGGTTGGTGGATCTTCATGTCTCTTGCCTGCGCAAAAAAGCCTTTGTTTGCAAGCAAGATCTGCGCTACCGTATATTCGGCAACCGGTACGGCATTGGCCGCCCATGCGCTGAAGATGCGCACGCCGCGTGCAAGGAACGGGCGCGCAAAGGCCTGAACGCTGCCTGCGGCATAGAAAATGCATTGTAGGCGGGGCAGATATTGCGCGATCTGTGCCTCGGTCAAGGCCGGCATGCCCCAGGTTGAGAAAATGATCTCGGTGTCCTCGGGGATTGCGTTAAGATCTGCGAGTGTATAAATACGCTCGTCAAGTGAGCAGAGTGTGTGCAGGCGCGATATGGCTGCCGCGTCGTAGACGCGGCGCACGTTTTCGGGGGAGTTGCATAAGAATATCGTGTTCATTGGATTTCTCCTGTGATGGCGCGCAGGGAACAGGCCTCTGCGCCGAGCGTTTCAAGCTTGTCGTCAGGCATGAATTCAAGCAGCAGTGTGTGCGGTTTGTCCAAAAGTGCCAGGTAACCTTGCCATTCGGCCTTGCCTTCGGAAAGGGCATAGCGCGCCGTGCCTTTCCATTGAAATACGTGCAGGTGGGTCACGTAAGGGGCAAGAGTGCGCAGATAGTGGAGGTTTTGCGCAACTGTGCGCCATTGGAACGGCTGCCAGTAGGTGCGAAAATGCGGCGACGCGACCTCTCTCATCAGCCAAAGCGCGTCCTCGGGGCGTTCGGTAAAGGTGCCCATGTGGCACTCGGTGCAAAGCGTGACACCGTGCGCCTTGGCCATCTTGGCCGCTGCGCGGCAATCGGCAAGAAGCGACGCGACCTCGCCCTCGCTCATGTCCGCGCCCGATTTTGTACCGCACCATACGCGCAAGGTGTCCGTACCCAAGATCTTGGCAGCAAGAATGTAAGGCTCTAACTCGGAGATGGGCGTCTGCCCCAGGCGGAAATACGTGCCGTACGAGCAGCAACTCACACCGAATTCTTTCATGAGCGCTACCAGCTCGCCAAGCCTTGCCCGATCGTGACAAGGCGCGTGCACGTCGCTGCCCCATTCAATATAAGAGAGCCCCGCATCCTTCATCGCGCACAGAATTTCGCGCGGCGAATGCTTGCGAAACGAAACCGAAACCAATCCCGCGCGGTGCTTTTGTACGTCCATCATGCCACCTCCTTGCCATTCGTTAATTTTATTATAGCCTGTTTGCCCACGGGTGTCAAGGGATTTTGTTTTGTCGGGCGAGGTGGGGCGGGAGCAAGCCTTCGCGTCGCGGCCTCGCGCCTCTCAACCGATCGGTTTGCCACCCATACCAACGGTTGCTTGACAGAGCGGGGCAGAGTATGCTAAAATTTGTGTGGTACTGTGAATATTTTTTACATTTCACCTAACCTTTTTCGGATTTTACACACTATATAGATGAAAGGAGCGTGATGGCCTTTGGCGAAAGAGAAAAAACAAAAGAAAAAGGACAAAAAGTCCAAGCAGGACAAGCTACCCATGCGGCGCGTGGTGCAGAACAATCTGTATATGCTGAAGATCATACACAGCGTGGATCCTTGGCTGATCCCGTTGCGGCTTTTCATGGCAGTCTTGGTCAGCGCAACCTACTTTTTGGGTTCTACGTATCTTTTGCAGTACGCGCTCAATGCTGTGGGTGAAGGGAAAGGATTTTTCGATATTTTATGGATGGCGATACTGTTTGTGGCTCTTGAGCTGTCAGCGGATCTAGTCAACAATGCTTTCTGGCAGCTGTACTATGAGAAGCGCAGATATGCGGTTGGGCAGCAGGTTAACTTAAAGATTTTTGCTCATGCTGACAAGGTGGAGCTTGCTTGCTATGAAAATCCCGAATTTTTTGACAAATTCGTCAAGGCACTGGGCGAGGCGGACGATCGCGCCATGAACGTGCTTGATAACGTGGCGGGTATTCTTTGGTGCGTAGTTGACCTTGTACTTTGTGTGAGCTTGGTGGCTTCGGTGCATCCCGTATTTTTGTTGTTTGCGCTGATTCCTCTTGTCACCATTCCGCTCCGTGCCAAATACCAAAAGGGCGTGCATGACAAAGATATGGAGATCCGCCGGATCGACCGCCGCAAGGGGTATCCGCATCGCGTCTTTTTTGTAGCGGATTACGCCAAAGAGCTGCGCCTGACCGCCATGCCAACCTATTTGCTCAAATACATGAAGGACGCCTCCGAGACCTGTCGCCGTATCCATGCGAAAAAGGGTGGGCTTTTGACCTTGCTTGAGTGCAGCTGCATTGTGTTTGGCAACGTGCTTCCCACCGTGTTGACTACGGTATATGCCGTTTGGCGTACAGTGGTGCAGGGGCTGATGGGATTTGGCGACTGCTTTGTGGTGCTCAATACCACCATGCGCATTTCGGGGGTGCTGCTTGATTCATTGGATGAATTTATGAATTTTCGCAATAATGCCCGTTATATTGACACCATGCGTGAATTTTTGGAGTATCAGCCGAAGATTACCGACGGTGATGCTCCCTTGCCCGAGGGTGGCGATATTACGCTGCATCACGTGACTTTTCAGTATGAAAGTGCGTCTGCACCGACCTTGCAGGACGTTTCCATGACCTTTGGCGCAGGGCAGCGCATTGCCATTGTGGGTGCAAACGGTGCGGGGAAGTCCACCTTGGTCAAGCTGCTGTTGCGACTTTATGATGCCGAGGGCGAGATTACATACGGTGGCGTACCGATCAAATCGTTTGACGTGCGCGAGTGGCGTGATATGTTTGCGGCAGTCATGCAGGATTTTCATTTGTTTGCGGTCAGTGCCGCCGAGAACGTGACGCTCTCTCGTCGTGCAGAAGGAGATGAGGAGAGTATCACACGCGCCCTGCAAAGTGCGGGGATTTGGGATAAGCTGTGCGAGAATGGCGGCCTTGACGCTTGCATGACAAGGGAATTCGATCCCGCGGGTGTGATGCTGTCGGGCGGTGAGGCGCAAAAGCTGGCCATCGCTCACGTGTACGCTAAGAAAAACCGCTTTGTCATATTGGACGAGCCTTCCTCGGCACTTGACCCTATTGCAGAGTACGAAATGTACCGCACCATGCTGGACGCCTGTGCTGACTGCGGTGTGATCTTTATCTCTCACCGCCTGTCAAGCGCGGTGCTTGCAGATAAAATCTACCTGATCGATGGCGGTAGAGTTGCCGAGAGCGGCACGCACGAGCAGCTCATGGCACGTGACGGAATCTATGCGGATATGTTCCGCAAGCAAGCGGAGAATTACCAAGAAACCCGAGGCGGGGAGGTGAGTGTATGACCAAGGCGAAAAAGGCCAAAAAGCAAAAAAAGCCCCGTGAGAGAGGTGCTTTGAAGGCGGACTTGTGGATGCTGCGCCAAATCTGGCGTTATTCTCCTTGGTACGTCATCACCAACGTGCTTTACGGCATTATGATGGGTGCTTTGCCCGCTGCGGGGCTGCTTTATACGGAGCATTTGTATAACGGTATCGAAGATGGTACGGTGTTTGGCAAGCTCCTCGCGCTTGTGCTTGTGTATATGAGCTCTTTGCTTGTGGTGCGTGCGCTGCATACCGTATATCAGTTGGTCATGTTGCCGCGTTTTCGAGAGGTTATCAACCGCAAGCTTTACAGTGAAATCTTTGCGCACGCGTCAAAAACAGACCTTGCCAATTACGACGATCCCGAATTTTTCAACGAGTTTATTTTCTCCTTGCAAGGTGCTTGGCCGCACGTCATCCAGCTGATCGAGGGCACGGGGGGCTTGATCTCCAATGCCGTCACCATGCTGGTAGGTACGGGTGTGATCGCGGGTGTCAGCCCGATCGTTGCATGCGTTCTGCTTGCCTCGGGTGTATTTCGCATTTTTATTTCCAAACGCACCAATGCGCTGAGCAAAAAGCAGGAGGAGGAGATCACTCCCGTGCGTCACCGTCGCGACTATATCAAGCGCGTGTATACCACTCCCGATTATGCCAAGGAGCTGCGCATCACGCGCATATCCGAGAACCTTCACGACGATTACCGCGATACCACCGAAAAGCTGCAGGAAAGCTCGGTAAGGTATGGAAAAAAGTATATGTTCTACGATTTTTTGTTCCTGCTGATTTTGGATTTTGCGAATTATGCCGTCATGCTGATCCTGCTTTGGCAAATGCTGACAGTACCGGAAAGTGGCGTGACGCTGGGCGGCTTTGCCGTGGGTGTCAACGCCATCTGGAGCTTGAGCTGGCGTTTACAGGAAATGGGCAGAGGACTGATGGCATACCATCAGCACGGCATTTTTGTTAAAAAGATCATTCACTTTTTCAGCATCAAGCCCAAGATCGTGGGCGGCATGGTGATGACCGAGCCTTTGCAGACGCTGCGTGTTAAGGACTTAAGCTTTGTGTATCCGAGCAAAGAGGGTGAGGTGACCGCCTTGCAGAGCGTGGATATGGAGATCAGGCGTGGTGAAAAGATCGCCATCGTCGGCTACAATGGCGCCGGAAAGACCACGCTGACCAAGCTGCTTATGCGGCTGTACGATCCCACCGAGGGCTGCATTACGTACAACGGGCGCGATTTGCGGGAGTATGATCTGGAGGATTTGCGTAGCAGAGTGGCTGCGGTGTTCCAGGATTATCGCATTTTTGCGGCCACCATTGCAGAGAACGTGGTGGGCGGTGAGCTTGCAGAGGGAGAGAACGGGCAGGAGCAACGAAAGCGCGTGATCGATGCGCTGACCAAGAGTACCTTTGCCGGTAAGCTGGCTACGCTGGAAAAGGGCATTGACACCCAACTGACCCGCGAATTTGAGGATGACGGTATGATGCTTTCGGGCGGTGAAGCGCAAAAGGTTGCCATTGCCCGCGCGTTCTATCAGGATGCGGATCTGATCATTTTGGACGAGCCCTCGTCCGCGCTTGACCCAAATGCGGAATATGAGCTCAACCGCGCACTGTACGATTATGCCGAGGATAAGACGGTGGTCTTTATCTCGCACCGCCTATCCACCACGCGACATGCAGACAGAATTTACATGTTTGACGGCGGCAAGCTGATCGAATCGGGCAGCCACGAGCAGCTGATGGCGCAAAACGGCAAATACGCCTATATGTTCAATCTGCAGGCGGAGAATTACCGCAGCGGGACTTAATCTCGCAATCAAACAAAGGCCTCCCGACGGGCGTGTAAAATTAGCGGAAAAATCCGAGAACATGATGACAGATTTGCGATCGTGTGCTATAATAGGGTATCACCCAAGCAAAAAGGAGCGGACATGATTTATCTGACGTCGGATCTTCACGGCAAATTTGAGTCGTTGCAAAGGCTTTTACAAGCGGCGCGCTTTTCGGAGCATCCCGAAAATCAACTTTATATTCTTGGCGACGTGGTGGACAGGAGCAATCTTGGCGGTGTGGATATTCTGGCGTGGATCATGGATACCCCGAACGTGACGCTGCTGATGGGAAACCACGAAAAAATGATGCTGGATGCATGGTGGATCTTTGATGAGAATGCAAGAAAGAACCCCGATGCGGACATGGTCAAGGCGCTTGAACGATGGAAGCGCAACGGTGCGGATTTCACCATTTGCGCGCTCAAGGCCGAGGATGCGGCGATGCGGGATAGGATTTACGCATACGTGCAAAGGTGCCCCTTGTACGCGCAGCTGGAGCTTGCGGGCAGAAGATACGTGCTTGTGCACGGAGGACTTGGGCAGTTTGAAAAGGGAAAAGCGCTTTCAGAGTATTCATGGCATGATCTGCTGTGGGAGCGTCCCGATCTTTCCACTACCTACGAGCCCGATGCCTATACCGTCATCTTCGGACACACGCCCACCTATCATCTTGACCCGAAATACAAAAATCGCATGGTCAGAACCGCGAGCTGGTGGAACATCGACACGGGCGCTGCCTCCAAGGAGGGCCACCCCATGCTGCTCTGCCTTGACACGGGCGAGGAATACTACGTTGACGAGGATTGAACATCGGATTTTTGTTGCAGATACAGCGGCAGGTGCATATATTCAATAAAATTCAAAAGGAAAAGCCGAGGCTTTGCCTCGGCTTTTCTTATGCCTGCTGCCCGAAGACGTACAGGTAAAAGTCCTCCAGGGTGGGGGATTGCTCACACGCGTCGGGGGCGGGGCGTGCGTCGCAAAGCACGCGCAGGATGGCCATGCCGGGCTGATGCTCGGCAGCCGAGATGTTGGTCACGGCAAAGGTGCTTTGCACGGCAGCGATCTCACCCTCGGGCACGCACAGCGTCCACACCTTGCCCTCCAGCTGCTGCAAAAGCTCGTGGCCGGGGGCTTTTTGGATGATCTCACCCTTGCGCAGCATGATGATCTCCTTGGCGATAAATTCCACGTCGGACACCACGTGCGTGGCGATGATCACGATCTTTCCCATGGCAATGCGCGAAATGTAATTGCGCACCGCAATGCGCTGCTTGGGGTCAAGCCCCGCGGTGGGCTCGTCCAAAATCAGGATCTTGGGATCTCCCAGCACCGCCTGTGCAAGCGCGAGACGCTGCTTCATACCGCCCGAGAGCGAGCCGATCTTGTGGCGCGCCACGTCGGAAAGCTCCACCGCCTGCAAAACGCCGTCGATCTGCGACCGGATCAGCGCATCTCTGTGCTTTTTGGGCAGATCCTTTCCCACGTCCTTGAGCGTGGCAACGTATTGCAAAAATTCCTCCAAGGTAAAGCTTGGGTACATGCCGGGGTACTGCGGCATAAAGCCCAGCATGCCGCGGAATTCCTTGCCCATGGCGGCCACGTTTTCGCAGCGCCCGTCCTCGTCGGTGAAGGTGATATTTCCCGCATCCGCGCGGAGATTGCCCGTGAGAATATTCATCAGCGTGGTCTTGCCCGACCCGTTGGGCCCCAGCAGGGCGTAGATGCCCGGGGTCAATTCGGCACAAAAGTTTTTCAAAGCCTGTGTTGAACCGTAGGACTTTGATATATTATTGATTTGTAATTTCATATTAATCTCCATGCCGCCTTTGGCGGCTCAAATAGTGATGGAAACTTCACCGTGGAGCTTTGCTCCAAAAATGGGCCGAGACCCATTTTTAGGTGAAGTTTATGCGTGAATGGTTGCGTATAAAGGAATATAACGTGAACTTTCACGCTAAGTTCCTTTCATGTGGAAAATTTGCGGTAGGCTGCAATTGCCGCCACGGCACTCAGCAGCAGTACGGGGATGACTGCATAGATTGCCGTATGTGTCAGCGAGATCGGCAGAGCGATTACGATACCGATCGCCATTGCGTACAAACTGCGCTGCAACAGACAGGAAAGCGAGAAAATGCCAAGAGCTGTCAGCAGGGCAAAGGCGCATCTGCAGGTCAGCATAAGTGCATAATAACCACCGATCGTGCACGTGGCGGCGATGCTTTCAAATCCCGCCAGCGAGGCCAAGGGCGCATTGGCGGCGGGCAGCGCGTATTGAGTTGCCACGCTCAAAAGATCGATCAACGAAAAGAGGATGCATACGCCTACCGACACGCAAAGAACAGATGCCAATTTGGCAAAATAGGTCTTGGATCTGCCCTTGGGGGTGGCGCGCAGAATGGATGCAAAGCCGTCTGATGGGCCACTGTGGCGGTATTCCATTGAAAATGCGTGAGAGGCAAACAGGGCGATCGCCAACAAAAGCAGCAAATCAGCTCGGGAATTGTGCAGCTTCAGCCAGCCGGTATCATAGACAAGCCAACCTTGCGTCCCTTGCTCCGAAAGCGAGAGCAGGCGGTCGCGCTTTTGCTCCACGATTGCCCAATGGGCGGCCTCGGATTGGGAGTATTCAAGCTGCTCCAGATATGCAGCGTATTGTGCTTGCGTGATCTTGCCTGCGATAAAGTCCTCTTGCATCTGATCGGACTTGGCAAGGGTTTGGTCGATCTCATTTCTCTTTTCTTGTATATACAAGAGCTTTTGCTCGGTCAAAGGCCCTTCCAGCTCGGTCATATGCTTATAGTAGACGCGATCGGAAACGGTGCCCGGATTGCGATATTCGTATTGCGCATATGCGATTTTGCCCGCACCAAGCAGAAGAAGCACGAAAATCATGCCCGAGGCGAGCAGCATCTTGT
Organism: Clostridia bacterium; assembly: GCA_017408625.1. The sequence goes on from JAFQUG010000040.1 coordinate 9,052, forward strand.
ATAGCTCTATACCGAACAGACTTTTTGGCATAAAGCGTGGCAGATGGCGCTTGCTTGCCAAATCCCTGAGCTTGACAGGCAGCTTGCAGGGCATTTGCTTTTTTGCCGAGCCGCTTTGCCTGCGGACAAATACGAGCCAAAACAGCACAAGAACCGAAGCGGTCAGTATGACGCACAGGCAGAATGCAAGCGGCACGTAAGGGCAAGGCATGCCCAGCAGATTGCAGGCGCGCAGCCTTGCAAACAAAGGAGAAGCATCGGTCAGAGCGATCAGATTGAGGCTTTTCCACGGAGAATCGGGGTTGATATAGGAAATATGATTCAGCGCATATTGCAAGCCAAGAAGCAATAGCCCTGTTCCAAAGGAGAAAGCGCGATTGCGGATCAGCGCACAGATCAAGGCCGACACGGCCGCAAACAGGCAAAATGCCGCAGCGCGTAAAAGCAATGAAAGTGCCAAATACTGCCCGATCGACAGCGCATAGGGGCAAAGGGCAAAGCCGGGAACCGATTGGATGGCATTGGATGCAGAAGAATAGCCGCATGCAAGCCCGACTGCTGCAAATGAGGAAAGCGAGAATAGCAGCACAAGACACACAACCGCAAGCATGAGCGCGAGAATTTTTGCTCCCGCAAGTCCTTTTTTGCCGCGCTTGGTGCAAGCAATAACTGGCAGCATGCCGACCGTACGGTCACAGGACACAACGGAAACAGAAACAAGTAAGATCAGCGCAAACAGCAGCGCGTTTTGCGCAGAGTGATTGAAATAGAGCTCCCATCCGCGCGTGGGCTCAATGCCGATGCGCACGGTGCTTTTGAGCTCGGTGTACGTATGGATGATATTTTGCTGCAGCCTGTAGTTGTAACTGCTTTCCGGGATGCCCATAGCGCGAAATTCCGCCAAGTTTTTCTCGGCAGCTTCAACCACCCCATCCATGCGCTCAGGATGCCCCTGCGATTGCTTGATCGCAGCATAGAGGGTCGTGAACATTTGCAGGTCGGTGTATCCGTCGGGCGCATATTTTTGCTCTGCCTGTTGCGGACGCTGCTCTTGCATCGGGTCGTGTATCTCGCCCCGCACAAGCTCGTTGTAATACGCGTCCATTTCTGCCTGATTTTCAAAGTAAAGGTCAAAAAACGTCTCCAATTCTCTATGCGGAACGGCCTCCTTTTGACTGCTCTCGGCAGCAAAAAAGGACAGCGCAAAGCAGATCGACAAAAGCACAAGCAAGCAAACGCGCAAAAAGCGCATCCCAAGCAGCTTTTTCAGTTCAAATACGATCAGCTTCATGGCGTGTCCTTTCAATGTTCAGTATTGAGAAAGTGTCTTATCCCAGGTGTTGAAATAGATGCAATAATTGCCGGTTTCTATATCGATGACAAGCTTGCCGCCCGCGTCGGTTTGCCAAAAAGGGCAATGAAATAACTCGTGATTGACAAATGCACCGAAGTCGTAAACCAGATATCCGCCAACGATCTCGGGGCTGCCGATGACAAGATCATCGTTGGAAAACAAAATCTCCTCTTGGTCGGTGGCGGTGTTGTAGCGGTACACCGTGCCGCCCGTACGGTTATAGATTTTGCCGTTCAATCCGCATTCGCCCATCAGCCGAGGCTCTTCTGCGGGCTGCGTGTAGCAAATATAGTCGCCCCGGGTCAGCCCCGACTTGGGCGCGGATTTGTCCGTGTCCTTGCGGTGCGTGGCAAGATCGTAGGTGCAGGGCAAAAGCTCGCCCTCGCGCCATTCCGAAAAGGTAAGGTAGCCGCTGTCTTGCGAGGTGACGTGATCAAAATTCACGTAGTAGAGAATGCAATCCGCCAGGATGCTTTGTTTGTCTTGCATGCTTGCATCCAAGGAGTATACCTCAGTTGCAGGCGAGCCGCTTGCGGTGCAGTAGTATCTGCCATCCACGTATGCTGCGGGGATATCGTACGCGGGATCAAGCTGCTCATATGCGCCCGTTTCCAAATCGACTCTGAAAAAGACCTTTGCATAGGCGTCGCGGTACCAGTAATAGCCAAGGGAGAGCGAGGTGGATGCGCCGCCGTTGCTCTCTGTATCCGTTCCCGAAGAAACGGTGTAAAGCACCTGCGCCTTTTTCTTTGCAAAATCGTATTTTACAAGGTCGCGGTCGGTCACGTACCAGATCACGTGCTTTGCGTCGTCAACCAAAAACTGAAATCCCACGTCTGCAAATAAGCAATCGGATTTTTCATCGTGCGAGCACAGGGGATCGTCACACAGGTACGTCACCTCTCCCGTGGTTACGTTGAAGCGAGCCAGAACACCGTTTAACAAGAAGTATTGATACAGAGCAGCGGGCTCGAATTGCGTGTTTTTGATCGGATTTTCGTAGGAGTTGGGGTTGCTTGGGTCACCCGTGGCAGCCTGCTCACCTGTCAAATCCTCGGGCAAGGGAAGTGTTTGATTGCAGGAGGTCAACACAAACAGCAGGCATATGCATAGCAATCGTTGCGCTCGTTTCATTTGGTCCCCCCTTTTTTACGTTTCGTATCTACATTCATTGTAACATGATGGGGGAGTATTGTCAAGTCAGCCGATCGAATACGTCATAAACGGATATCTGATTCAAGCCACCTCCTTTGTTTGCTTTGCCCCGATGATGCCAAGCGTCGTGCTCAGCACCAAAAAGACGATCAGAACCGCGGCGGCACGCATCGGGCCGTCATTCATGAAAAGCAGCAGGGCTTGGTTGCCGTCCAGGTATGCGGTCAATCTGGCGTACTGCAGCAGATCAACGCCCATGCCATGGATTAGTTTGGGAATTTGCACCGCGACGGTCAGTATGATCAGCGACAGATACGACACCTTGACAAGGCGTGTCAACTGACAAGCGAGGACACATACAAGCAAGCATGCGCTGTATCTGACAAGCATGATCAGCGCGGCGTATTGCCAAAGCGTCAGGTGCGGCGCGGCGTTTTTGTAGATCTGCAGGCTGACCAGCGTGGCATTCGCGTCCTCAAAGCGGTAGGCAAGCAGAATGGGCAGCAGCTGCATGAATGTAAAGATCACGAAAAACGCGGTGGTCAGCAGCATGCATAAGCGCAGCTTGGCGCGGCTTGTGTCCCGCCTGCCGCGCGGCGTGGTGGACAGGATGGGTTGGAACTTGGAGGAATACTCGATCGCCCCCAAAAAGGTGCAGGTCAGCAGGATGCACAAGAACAAGAGCAGGTGGTCGCCCGACTCAAACAGCGTCATCCAGCCCGTGTCGTAAAGCAAGGTCAAGCCGTCAAGACCGCGCTCGGACTGGTACGCGCAGGCCTCGGAAACCCTGACAAAGGGCATCTCGTGCAGGCAGGCGTAGTAGTATTCGTTTTCGATCTGTATCATACTGACCCCTTCGGGCAGCGTATCGGGTGTAGCGTTTCGGTATTTGAAGTAGTTTCGGTACCCCTGTGAGATACGTTCGCCTTCCGCGTTAAGGTAGTCCCAACGCCCCGCATCGTCCATGGGTGCGAGCACCTGCACGTAATCGTAATAGATCTGATCGGATCTGCTTGTGTACTCCTTGTACTGCCAAAATGCGCCCGCGGCAGAAATGAGCAGCAAAAGCACAAGTGTGAGC
>JAFQUG010000041.1 GCA_017408625.1 Clostridia bacterium
AGATATTCGATCTGAGACTGATCAAGCTTCTGAAGTCCTAACACCTGTTCGGCGTATTCCTCCACGTTTTTGATTGACATCTTGCTCTCAAGCTCAGACTGCATACGCTTCTGCTCATTCAGTACGATATCATATTCTTGGTTTGCTTCGGTAATGTCTGTTGTCACTTCCTTGACCTTGACCTGTCCGTAAACCACAGGAGCCAAAAGCAACAGTGCGCAGGTGCCGGTCAGGAAAGCTTTCGGTGCGGAACCTTTTCGGGCTGTTCTGTGCCTCATAGTAATGTCCGGTATGTTATCTGGCTGGTAGATTGGCTTTTTCTGCGGCTGCAGTTGCGGCGCGGCTGCCCCCCTGACGTAGCTCTGATGGCCTGTCGGGTATTTTGTGTTCGGTGACAACGCTCTTCCGTCTGACTGCGTGCGAGATCGATTTGCCGGAACGTTCGCCATAACAACACCTAGCTCCTTTCTATCACCCTGAGCTTTGCGCTTCGGCTTCTGTTGTTCCTTTCCAGTTCATCTTGTCCTGCTTCGATCGGCTTGCGGTTAACAAGTCTGCCCTCCGGTGTTTTTCCACAGACGCAAATCGGGAATTCCTTCGGACAAGTGCATCCTTGACACCACGCAGCAAATTTCTGCTTGACAAGTCGGTCTTCCAGTGAATGAAAGGTTATAACCGCCAAACGTCCGCCTGACTTCAGACTGTAAAACGCAGCCTCAAGTCCTGCTGCGAGATGATCAAGCTCGCCGTTGACGGCAATCCGGATTGCCTGGAACGATTTTTTACAGGGATTCTTTTCTCGGCGCACCTTTGCGGGAACGCCGGCTTTAATGAGTTCGGCAAGCTGTAACGTGGTCGTAATCGGTACTGCCTCTCTCGCCGCAACAATTCTGGCAGCGATTCCTCTTGCATACCTCTCTTCTCCGTACTCGAAGAGAATCCGCGTGAGTTCCGCCTCAGAAGCTGTATTGACGATATCTCCTGCACTCACTCCCGACTGGCTCATCCGCATATCGAGCGGAGCGTCCATGTGATAGGAAAAGCCACGCTCTTGCGTATCAAGCTGATGGGAGGATACGCCCAGATCCAGCAAGATGCCATCAACCTGCGAAATATTCAGGTCATCCAGCACCTGCCTCATCTCTGAAAAATTAGCATTTACCACGGTAGCAGGGTATCCAGCAAGCCGCTTGTTCGCGACTGCAATTGCATCGGGGTCTCTGTCAAGGGCTATCAACCTTCCGCCATCACCAAGTTGTGCGGCAATCATTGATGCATGTCCAGCACCGCCGACTGTACCGTCCACATAGATGCCGTCCGGTCGAACGCCAAGCCGAGACAAAGTTTCCTCCGGCAAAACAGAAATGTGATGAAAGTCCATATTCTGCCCCTTTAAATGTTGTGTTGTTCAAGATCTGCCAAAAGCTGTGCGCCGTCATAGCTGTCGTTGAAGGAATCCCAAGCCGATTTGCTCCAGATCTCGATCGTGTTCAGCGCACCTGTGACGATGACGTCCTTTTCAAGCGAGGCGTATTTCCGCAAGTGCTGCGGAATCAATACACGACCCTGCTTGTCCGGGATCAGTTCCTCGGCGCTGCCGAATAAGAATCGTTTCGCATTTTTGCTTTTCGACTCGGGTAACCGTGCGAGCTTGTCGGACAGCTTTTCCCACTCCTCAAGTGAGTAAACCGTCAGGGAAGGTGAGTCAATGCCCTTCGTTACAAAGAACGAGGCACCGAGCAGCTCACGGAATTTGGTAGGAAAGTTCATTCGGCCCTTTGCATCAATCGTGGCGCTGTGTTCGCCGTTGAATGTAATACCCAAAGCCATGCTCTCCCCTTTCCATGAAATTCACCACTCTTCACCACTATTTGGGCTAAAGCAGATATAAATCACCACTTTTCACCGTGATACACCTATTATACCGCATTTCAAAAATAAATGCAAGCAAATTTTAAGACTTTTTTCAAACATATCGACCAAACTTTATCCCTGCATTCTGTGCATATTTTATACCAATTGACGGAAACAGGCACAAAAAAGCACGGTTTTACGTGGTGGTGAAAAGTGGGGAGCAAAACCTAAAAAAACACCCGATTCCATATCAAAGTGGAATCGGGTGTTTGAAATCTATGAATATCGGTCAGTCTTTCTTTTTGGGCAGAAATACCACCAGCGCCTTGGAAAGTGCAGCGCCGACCACAAAGCAGACGATTGCTTCAATAACACCGTTTGTGCCGACAAATGCAGCAAGGAACGGGAAAAGCTTATCGGTTGCGAAGCCCCACGACTGCATGGTTGCGATAAATTCGCTGTTATTCCAGAACAGAAGGACCAGAAAGCCCATGAAAAAGAATGTATTCAGCAACGCGCCGGACAAGCTGCTCACAGCGAAGGACCAGAGCTTGGTTTTGTCCACCTTACTGA
>JAFQUG010000042.1 GCA_017408625.1 Clostridia bacterium
ACAGGACCCTCTGCGGGAGCAGTGATCACGCTCTGCAGCTTGGACCAGAAAATGTACTCGCCCAATTCAACGGAATCCTTCTCGGTGGACATAGCGGACATATCGATTGCGGTCAGGTAGTTGCACTTGTAGAATGCCATATCGCCGATTGCGTTTACGGATGCGGGGAAGGTCAGCGCAGTCAGACCCTGGCAGCCGAAGAATGCAGCCGAGCCGATGGTGGTCAGCTTAGCGGGCAGCTCGATCGCGGTCAGACCGGAGCAGCTGTAGAATGCAAAATCACCGATGGTGAGCAGCTCTGCGGGCATATCAACAGAGGTCAGCTGATCGCAGCCGTGGAACGCACCCTCGCCGATCGAAGTAACGGCATCGGGCAGCTTGATCTCAGTCAGGCCAATGCAGCCGGCGAATGCCCAGTTGCCGATGGTCTCAACCGTAGCGGGGATCTCAACCGAGGTCATAGCAGTGCAATAGTAGAATGCGTTATCTGCGATGCCCACGATGGTTCTGATGTTATCCTCATCGTTCGCGTCTTCGTCTTCGACAGAAGAAACGGTGACCTTTTCGGGAATGACGACAGCGTGAGGCTCAGCCTTGCCGACGTAGCCGGTGATCACAGCGGTGTTACCGCCTGCCTCTTCAAAGGTGAAGATACCGGTATCGGATACCTGAGTATTATTGGGAGCAACGTAATCGTTGATGGAGGTCAGATCGCCCTTGGAAGCCTCGCAAGCAACCAGTGCTGCGAACATAGCAAGAACCATTACCACGGCAAGAATCTTTTTCATATGGAACTCCTTTTGAACATAAGTATTCATGATTAAATAAATTATACAACAGTTTGCCGAAAATGTCAATAGATTTCAAGGCTGAGATTGTAAATATTTTGTTTTTGTTGCAGTAAATTTTCACGAACGTGTTGTTATTCCGGCGATGGCTCAACAGCCATGAAAAAGGGGTGCCGCCCGATGCGACACCCCGAGAGTTGTTTCCCTTACTGTGTACCATTATAGTATTATTCATCAAAATAACTTCCGGGAACAGAATAAAAATACTGTATTGAAATTTTGGTTACATATTCCAAGTCTATCAATCGTTTCAAAACGGTATAGTCCGAATAAAATACATCTAATGCTTCAGAGAACGTGCTTGCTGAATGGGTATATGCAAAATGCAGCGCGGGGGCAATAGCCCACGGTGAAAAATGTCCTTCGGAAAATTCGTGACTATATTCATTGAAGAATGCAGTATTTAGCGTTATAAAATCCGTATTAGAACATGCTTTATACCAATCTTCATCAGTTGCAAGATCATAATTACAATCGACAGTAACGATGATTGTAGCGTCTCTCCACTTTTCATCATGATACTCGCCGGATTCTTTTAATTGGTAATGCAAATCTTGATGTTCAATATAGAACTGTATTTTTTCCATACCGTTTGTATCTTTTTGCATCTTTGCAAAAAATTCATTCAATGCCGCATAATATGTCTCGTTCTCTTGATCAGAATTACCGGTACTGTCAGTTGTGTTCGGAGACGTTTCCGGGCCTGACTCTTTTTCGGTATTTGCCTCGCTCTCTTGATCAGAATGATTGATATCATCATTTATATTCGGAGACGTTTCCGAGTCTGACTCTTTTTCGGTATTTGTATCGCTCGGAATTGAACACCCCGAAAAACACATAAGCAATAAAGCACCGAGCAAAACAAATGAGATAATTTTATTCATATTAGTACACCTCTTTCTCAAAATATTCCAAAATCAAAAAAGCACATAGATAGTCTGCGAAGCAGCTCTACCTATGCGCCCTTATATTACAATTTTTAGTTGCCCTCTTTCACATTGAAAGCGACATCTAAATACATTCTGCGACAGGTAAAACTGCTGTTTTTGAATGAAATTCATAATAACACCTCCAATTTATATACTTGCACTATTAGTATAGCATATTTTCCATTTTTGTCAAGAGCTATTTCAAGCATACAGTCCATGTTGGTCACGGTGCAGATTGTAAATCATTTGCGTATATTTATCGGCCAATCAGGCTGATCAAGAGATTGATGCCGTACAGGATGACCAAATGCGCGGGGTAGAAGATATAGAAAAAGTACTTGAGCTTGTATTTGCCGGGCTTGCCGTTGTAAAGCGCGAGGGGAAAGAGGGCAAGCAGGGACCAGACGCGAGGCGTCATCGAGCCTTCCAGATTGCAGGCAAGCATACAGGTTCCCGCTGCCGCACCGAAGAATTTGCCAAGTCGCGTGCTGCCGCCCAGATAGACCAGCACGGGGAAGAGGATGCCGCTCAGACCGTAGTCCACCTTGACAAAGCAGGTCAGCGCGATCACGCCCGCAAGTGCGGCGGCAAGGCAGAGTGCGCAGACCGTGATGCTTGCGCCCTTGACAGGTGCTTTTTTGAAAATGTTTTCTATTGCCTTGGAAACGGGATCTTTCTCGCCCTTGCAGGCAAGCAGCAGCGCGTCCAGGAAAAAGAGCAGCATGATCGAGAGCGAAAAGGTGATCAGAATGCCGAGATACAGCTCGTCGGACACGAAAAAGTAGACCACCTGGCAGACCGCACCCAGCCCGAAGATGCGCAGAAAGTATTTGAGACGGTTGCGCGTATGGCGAAAGCCCTCGGCAATGCAAAGCGCGTAAAGAGGGAGCGCGATCCTTCCGATGATGCGCAGCCACGATGCAGCGGGGAAGAGAATCATGCCCGCGTGGTCGGCAAGCATGCTGATCGCCGCGATGATCTTGATCCAAAAAATCGACATATTGCGCCTCCCAAAAGATTGATATGGTCATTATAGCACAAGTGTCGGATTTTGGCAAGTGAAAATCGCGAGGGATTGGCGTGGGGACTTGACAAGTGCAGGCATTTTGTGGTAAAATTCAACCAAGAAAACGCAGGAGCAGAGCATAGAGAATATGAGATTCAAGGAACTTTTGGACAGTAAGGAAAATCCGCACTCCGGTGCGCCGGTCATTGCCTTTTTGGGGGATAGCGTGACGCACGGTGCTTTTGAGTGTATCAAGGGCGGCAGCGGATGTATTTTTGATTTTGCGGCGGTATATCACAATCGTCTGAGACTGATGATCGCGCAGAAATACGATTGGATCCCGGTCAGTATTATCAATGCGGGTGTTTCGGGTGATTCGGCCGCAGGGGGGCTTGAAAGACTGGAGCGCGACGTCATCTCGCACCGCCCCGACCTTTGCGTGGTGTGCTACGGCCTCAACGACGTCAACGGTGAGCTGAAGGCTTATACCGATGCGTTGCGCGAGATCTTCCAAAGACTTAAGGATGCGGGTATTGAGACGCTGTTTATGACGCCGAACATGCTCAACACGCGCGTGACAGATCGCGTCATTGATGATTTTACAGTTTACGCAGAGGTGACCGCAGGCATGCAGAACGGCGGCAAGATGGACGAGTTCATGCAGGCGGCACGCGACGTGGCGTTTGAGAGCGGTGTGACGGTTGCGGACGGATATGCCATGTGGAAGCAGATGCAGGCAAACGGCATGGATACCACAGAGCTGTTGGCCAACGGCATCAATCACCCCTGCCGTGAGATGCACGGCATGTTTGCCGAGCTGCTTTACGAGACCATCTTTGGCGCAATCTCCACCATGCCTGAGCCCGAGAGTGAGCCCGTGGCCGAGACCGAAGAGGGCGAGGAGCTGACGCCTCTGGAGTTTGAGCCGGACCAAGAGGACTAACGTAGGGCGGGGGCTTGCTCCCGCAGCCAATCGTAGGGGCGAAAAAACAAAAGCATAGGAAGGTGCTCTTTGAGCACCTTCCTTTTTGTGTTCGTTATTCAAGCTCCAGCGGCTTGACCTCAAAGTGATTGCCGCCCAGCACGTAGAAATAGCCGTCGACGTACACACCGCGCATTTCGGACAGATCGTATACCGCATCGGGGTAGGTCGCGCTCAGCACCTCGGTGATGCTTTCCCCGTCAAAGTGCAGCACGATATATTCGTAGCGGTAATTATCGTAGCTGTATGCGTGGTATTCCTCGTACAGGATCTTGTCCCAGGTGTGAATACCAAGACCGACAAGGCCGTTTTCGCGATCGATATAGTAGCACTTGTATTCGGGATAGTAATCGCACAGGGGGCGCACGTATTGGCAATAGGATTCAACCATTTCCTCACCCTCGGTATAGACCTCCAGCTTGAGCTCGTTGCCATTGGAGCCGCGACCGATGCCCAGCAAAAATCCATCTCCGAAGTCAACCAGACTGGTCGAAAATCCTGCGATCGTGCCGGTTTCCTTGTAGGTGATGTTGGTGGGATCGGACAGGTCAAAGAAGAATACGGGATCAGTCTGCTGCACGGCGGTGCAAACGTAAGCGACGTTGCCCTCAAAGCGTGCGGATCTGACCGTTTCGCGCTGAGGAGCAAACTGCTCAACCGAGGAAATGACCTTCATCGAGTCAAGGTCAATGACGAACAGACTTGCGCTTGTGACAGGCGCGGGCATCAGCCCCCATTCATTGACCTGCTTGGTGCCGTGCTCGGTAGTGGTGAACACGCGCAGTGTGTTTTCATACTGATCCATGCTGTACTGATCCAATACGTAACCGTTCACCATGACAGAGCCGTGGTAAGCAAAGCCGTCCGCACCGTACTTCATGCAGGAAATTTCGCTGACAGTGTAATAATCCTGATAATCTGTGTCTGTCTGCTCGTATGCGGTTTCGCGTCTGGTGGCGTAAATGGCATCACGGGAAACGTAAACGTCCTCGGAGAAGGAAAGGAAGGCTGCGCTGTCGACCACACGCTGACCCGTGGCGTCCAGCATAATCATAACTGTGTAGCTTGCTGTGCTCAGCTCTTCGGGGGAGACGATGTGATCGGCCGCCACGCTTTGCATCTTGCCGTCGATCTCTACCTGCGGCAGGAAGGTGCGCTCGTCCGCATAATTGGGCTTGCGGCAGTTCAGCGTGGTCATGAGCAAGAGTCCATGCTCGGTCAAGCGAGCAGAGAGGTACTGTCCCGATGCGTCGGTGTTGGAAATCTCCTTGATCTTTGTGGGGTTGCTGACGTCCAGCACGATGACCTTGACGTAGGGGACGCGGGTATTGTTGGTCTTGTTTGTAAAAGAGGAAATGACGGTCACGGTCCGGCAGTCGGCTGAGAGGAAGAATTCTTCTGCCGCAAAGCCTTCCACGCCGTATTGCGCAAGATTGTATCTGCCCAACAGACGGCTGTCCTCACCCTCAATACTGTAAATGCGCAGCACGTTTTCCGAGAGGTAGTAGATGTGCGTGTCGCTGCGCTTGATCAGGTCTGCCTCGATCACGCCCTCGACCTGGTTGTCGGTGATTTCCTGATAGCTGCCGCTCATTCCGTTTGCTCCATCCGAAGCTTCGGGGGCTAAGCCGTCAAATTTTTCTAACTGCTCCCAGGCAAGGAAGGGCAGATGGATCAGAAAATCGAAGGTGCTTTTATATGTGGGGGGCTCAAAGTGATAGGTGTTGAATTTTTGAATGATGCTGTAATATGGGCTGCTTGCGTAAGCTGCGACGCTTGGCGGCGTGGTGGGGTAGGGAATAAAGAGTGCAAACGTGCCCGCCAGCAGTACGAAAACCATGCAAGCGGCCAGAATGCTGATCAGGCGGATGCTCTTGCCGGATCGCTTACGCGCCGCACCCGTGGGCGCGGCCTCGACGACGTACTTGTCATCCACGCCGTTTAAGGATTGTAACCATTGCTTCTTTTTCATATATAGATCTCTTCTTTCTCCAGGTATTCTTTGAAGGACCTGCGTGTACGGTGCAGAATGACCTTAACGTTTCCGGGGGCAAGGCCTGTTTCGGCAGCGATCTGCTCGATCGGGCACACGTACCAATAGCGTTGCAAAAAGATGATGCGCGTGCGCTCGGGCAAGGTGGCCAGAAAGCCGTTGATGGCCTGGTGCAGGGCGGTCTGATCGGCAAGCGAGAGCTCACCGTTTGGCACGCACTGCCAGAATTCCTCGGCCACGTCGTCAATTTCTGCGCCGCGCTTTTGGGCGCGGTCGTGTGCGTAGCGGTCAAGGGCTAAGTTACGCGTGATCTTGCCAAGAAACGCCTGCAGAACGGTCGGACGCTCGGGCGGCATGGCATTCCATGCGCGCACCCAGGTATCGTTGACGCATTCCTCGTCATCCTCATGGTTGTGCAGGATGTTATCGGCGATCCGATAGCAATATTTTCCGTATTTTTGCTGCGAGTGCTCAATCGCTGCTTCGGCGCGCTCCCAGTACAGGGCAACGATTGTTTTGTCGTCCACGCGTAGCACCTCCTTGTGACTGTGTGTTTTGTCCTTCACCTGTAAAGACGGAAATGGATACGGATTGGTTACATGAAAAAGAAAAAATTTCAAAAAAAGTCGCCCACACGGACGACCGTAATAGATGGAAAGTTTTTGATCGACCTCCACCCAAACGGATC
>JAFQUG010000043.1 GCA_017408625.1 Clostridia bacterium
GGGAGGAAGGGTTTTGCGCAAAGAGATTGGGAAACCAAGTTTTTTTCAATGATAAAGGGCTGAATCTGGTCTGACTCAGCCCTTTTTTCATATTTCACGCTATTTCCGCAGCTCCATCGCTGCGGGCTTTTTTTATGCACAGCCGTTGCTGTTTCATCTGTTCTCTGATATAATAAAAGGGCGAAAATGTTTCAATTCTTAAGCGATCTTAAGAAATTATACATCTATTTGTTAAGAATTTTGTTGTATGATATATACGGAGGTGAACGTGATGAACATTTTGGTTGTGGATGACGATCGAGAGATCGTGGAGAGTATCAGTATTTTTCTTTCGGGTGAGGGCTACAAGCCACTCAAGGCTTATGACGGCCTCGAGGCACTTGAAATTCTTTCGGAAAACCAAGTACATTTGATGATTTTGGATATTATGATGCCTAAAATGAACGGCATCAAAACGCTGATGACATTGCGCGAATCGAGAAATATCCCCGTGATCCTGCTTTCTGCAAAATCCGAGGATTCGGATAAGATCTTCGGGCTGACTGCGGGCGCGGACGACTACGTGACAAAGCCGTTCAACCCGTCCGAGCTGATGGCGAGGGTGAAATCGCAGCTGCGCAGATACACTACGCTTGGCTCTATCGGAAAGCAGAATGGAGAGATCGTGATCAACGGTCTTTGCGTGGATACCGAGAGCAAAACGGTCAAGGTGGACGGGGAGCTTGTCAGACTGACGCCCGTGGAATACAAGATTTTGGAATTGTTGGTCAGAAACCGTGGGCGGGTCTTTTCGGCAAACGATATTTACACAAATGTGTGGAACGAGCAGGCCATTGTGGGAGACGGCACGATTGCGGTGCACGTGCGCCATATCCGAGAAAAAATTGAGATCAATCCGCGTGAGCCCAAATATCTCAAAATCGTTTGGGGCGTTGGCTACAAGGTGGATTAGGAGGGCGGACAATGAAAAGAATGATTTATTCGGGATTTTTGAAATTTGTGGCGGTTGTGCTGCTGATCGCGTGTGTGGTTCTTAGTGTGCTGACCGCGCTGGACGGTGCTCTGCGATTTTTCGAGGAGAAGGTTGAGCTCTATTCCTTTGAGAGTGATTTTTCAAGCTCCTGGTATCTTGCATCCCTGCTCAATGCGCCCGAAAATGCCGTGTATGATGCTTATTACGTGACCTATCGCGAGGATATTGATGAGGAGACCACAACCGATCTTCCCGCAACGGACCAAGCAGAGCTTGGCGTGGACGAACAGATCAAGCGACGATTGGAATCGCTCTATTGCGCAGATCAGATTGATTATTTTGTCAAGTGGAACGACAAGGTCTTTACCAACTGCGGTGCCGTCGATGCAGATTCGCTGATGCAAAGGGAGTATTATTCTTATATCGAACGAGGTACCGACGGCTATTTTTCGCGTATGACGGTCAACATACGGGCGGGCAGAGCGTTGATTGAGGGGATCAATGAATATGATCGTACAAGCACCTTGATCATCTGCTGCAGCGTCAAGGAGGATGTGGCAACAGAGCTTCGCACAGTCTGGGAAAGACAGGAGCGTATGGTCTTGGATACGGTTGAGATGACCTTGGCGTTTGCCTTGGGAGCACTGCTATTGCTGATCTACTTGCTTTGCGTTTGCGGAAAGAATTACAAGGGCGAATATCAGAACATGTGGCTTGACAGCATCCCTTTGGAATTTCAGCTGGCTTTTGCCGGGGGAACGGGGATTGGTGCTACGTTATTGCTTGTCTATTTACTGGATGAGAACGCGTCGGGGTATTTTTCAACCAAGCTCCTTTCTCACGTGATCGCGATTGTATGCGTGTTGGTCACGCTGATTTTCCTTACGGTATTGCTCAGCATGGTCAGAAATATCAAGACCAAAAAATTCATCAAATCCAGCCTTGTTTTGCAGGTGTTGAGATGGGCTTGGCGGGCTCTGGTTGCCATAGTCAAGTGGACGTACAGAGCGGCCAAGACCTTGCTTTCGGCAACGCTTGGGTTGCTGTGCAAAAAATCGGGCGTGCTTACGGTGATCGTACTGTTCCTTTACACCGCGGTGATCGGCTTTTTGGGAGTCGGTACGGTAATCACGCGGCACTTGGTGATTGAGGCCGTACTGTTGTATTTGTTGGCGTATGTGCTTGTGGGTGTGGTGCTGTTTTTGGTGATATGTGGATTTGTGGCGTTTCGGTCGGGTGAGCTTGACCGAATCAAAAAAGGCGCGCGCGAGGTGCGTGGCGGAAACGTGTCGTATAAGATTCCTCGGCTGTGGTGGCCGGACATGAAAGAATTGGCGACCAACGTCAACGAGATGGCCCAGGGGCTGGAGCAATCGGTTTCTGCGCAGGTCAAGGCGGAGAGAATGAAGAGCGAGCTGATCACCAACGTCTCGCACGATCTCAAAACTCCCATCACCTCCATCATCAGCTACACCGAGCTGCTTGCCGGCATGGAGGAGCTGCCCGAGCAGGCCAAGGATTATGTGGCCATCATTGCCAAAAAGAGTGACAGACTCAAGCAGCTGACGCAGGATCTGTTTGATATCTCCAAGGTGCAGAGCGGAAATGAAGAGATTGTCATGGAGAAGCTTGACGTGTCGTTGTTGATCAATCAGTCGCTTGGAGAGCATGATAACGAAATTCAGAGTGCGGGCCTGCCGTTCTGTGTGGACGTGGCGAAAGAGCTGTATATCAGTGCTGACGGGCGAAAGATGTCGCGTGTGATCGGCAATCTGATCGATAACGTATTGAAATACTCCATGAACAATACCAGAGTGTTTATTACTGCTACCGAAAAGGATGACAATATCATCGTGGAATTCAAGAATATTTCGGCATATCCGTTGGATTTTGATACCGAGGAGATCACGCAGCGGTTTGTACGCGGCGACGAATCCAGAACCAAAGAGGGAAATGGACTGGGACTTGCCATTGCCAAAAGCTATACCGAGGCTTGCGGCGGTGATTTTGAGATTGTCGTGGATGGAGATCTGTTCAAGGCAATTCTGATATTCAAAAAGCATCAATAACAAGGCCTGTCGCAATGGGTGATGTCCTTATCGGAGAAAAATAGTAGGGGTATGGCATAGTCCTGTGCATTTGTTAAACAAATGCGAAACTTGCACGATACGATAAAAAAAGAGAGAGTAATGCGGAAGTGAAAATCCGTAATACTCTCTCTTTTCTGCTTTTTATAAGTGATATTCTTTGCTGACGCAAGGAGTGATATTGTCGCACAGCGACAGTGATATTGAAGCCTTGCGGCTTCAGTGATATTCTATTCGCCCATAAACTCGCGTAGCGAATATCACCTGGACGAAGTCCAAATATCACTGCGTAGCAATATCACTCGCCAGAGGCGAATAGAACTGGCGTGATACTCCGCTTGGAGTATCACGCCAATGCCGCGGGCTTTTTCCTGATTGGGTATTTATTTTTTTGGGGGAGTACCGAATGCATCGGTTCGGAATAATTTCGCCACCTCGGCAGAAAAAACAATGCGGCAAAAAAACTTTCCCCCACCTTATTGACAAGCCGTATTTGTTATGATATATTGAACTTATTATCATGTTTTTTTGCAGAATACAGGGGGTATCATATGGGCTATCTGTCACACGTTAACGTAAAAATGGGAACCAAATCGATCCGTCGACGCTCTTACGGCAACACGCTGCCCCTGACGCAGCTGCCCTTCTCGATGGCGTCCTTTTGCATTCAGACCGACGGTGGCTCGCCCTGGTTTTATCATCCCGAGCACGAATATGCCGAGGGCGTGCGACTTTCGCACCAGTATAGCCCCTGGCTGTGGGATTTTGGCACGGTGCTCATGATGCCGCAAAACGACGTGGTGGCAAACAGCGGCTCTGCCGCCTGGTCGGGCAGACGCCTGCAGGACACGGTGGAGAGCCCCGACTATCTTGCGCTGACCTTTTTGCGCTCGAATTGCCGCTTTGAGCTGACGCCCACAGAGCGTTGTGCCGCCATCAGACTGACCTTTGGCGATGAGCGCGCGTCGTTTTTGTCCTTTTTGCCTGTCATGGGCAACTATACCTATCGTTATGAAGTCGAAAGCGCGACCCTGTTTGGCATGACCGACGGTGTGCATCCCGGGCTTGCCAAGGATTTCAAAGCGTATTTTGCCGTGCGCTTTGACCCCGCACAAATCGATGCAGAGCACATTTATTCCGTGGGCGAGGGTGAGCAGGCCTGCATCCATATCGCGCTGTGTGGCCAAAATTTAGAGGCACGGATGGGCATTTCCTATCTGAGCGAGCAAATGGCGCTGCAGGCGATTGAGCGCGAATGCGCAGAGAAATCCTTTGAGCAGATCCGCGCCGAGGCCGCGGCAAGCTGGGAGGAAAAACTCTCGCGCATCGAGATCGAGAGTGACGACGAGGTGCAGCTGCGCACCTTTTATTCCTGCATGTATCGCCTGTTTTTGTTCCCACGTAAGGCTTATGAGCTGGATGCGGACGGAAAGGCCGTGCATTACAGCCCTGCGGACGGTCTTATGCACGACGGTGTGCGCTATACAGACAACTGCTTCTGGGATACTGCGAGGACCGTATATCCGCTGTTTTCGCTGATCGCACGAGCCGAGTTTGCCGAGATGCTGGAGGGCTTTGTCAACGATTACCGCGAGGTTGGCTGGCTGCCGCGGTGCCTTTGCATGGGCGATGTGGGGTGTATGCCCAGCACTCTGATCGACGGCGTGATTGCCGAAGCCGCGGTACAGGGGATCGGCAGCCGCGAGGTGCTGGAAAGCGCGCTTGAGGGTATGCTGCATCACGCCAATCACAACGCCCCCGAGGCGCGCTATGGCCGCGAGGGTGTGGAGGCTTATGTCAAATACGGCTACGTGCCGCGCGAGGATCACCGCGAATCGGTCAATCTGACGTTGGATTTCGCTTACGGTGATTGGTGCATCGCGCAGGTGGCCAAGGCGCTTGGCCGCGACGAGCTTGTGGACGAGTATCTGCGCCGTGCAGAGAATTACAAGCATCTGTTCGACCCCGAGAGCGGCTTTATGCGCGGCCGTGACAAAGAGGGAAACATGGCAGACGGCTTTGACCCCTATATCTGGGGCGGGGAATATACCGAGGGCTCGGCTTGGCAGTCCACCTTTGCCGTGCCGCACGACGTAATGGGCTTGGCCGCGCTTTACGGCGGGCGTGAGGCAATGACCCGAAAGCTTGACCAACTCTTTGAAGCCCCGCCGCGCTACCGCGTGCATGGATACGGCTTTGAGATTCACGAAATGACCGAAATGGCACTCAAGGATTGGGGGCAGATGGCCATTTCCAATCAGCCCTCGTTCCACCTTCCTTACCTGTATGCAGCGCTTGGCGCGCAGGAAAAGACCGATTATTACGTAGAGAAGCTGGTGCGCGAGGCGTTTTCTCCCGAGACTGACGGCTATCCCGGTGACGAGGACACGGGCACGACCTCTGCTTGGTATATCCTTGCTACGCTTGGGCTTTACCGCTTGTGCCCGGGCAAGGACGAGTGGATCAGATCGCGCCAGCTGGTGAGATCCTACCGTCTGCGTACGTCGTAAAAAAATTTGTTTTTTTGCAAATTATTTTGCATTTTATTTGTTATACATAAGTAGAAGAACTATCAACAGGAGTCATATATGAAAAAATATCTTGCTTTTTTGCTTTGCACGCTTTTATTTCTGACCGTTTTTGCGGGCTGTGACGTCATAGAGCCGCTTTTGGGCTCGGTGGAGAATCTTTCGGTATCGGTCGAGCAAAACAATGCCTATATGCAAGCCGTGCAGCTGCTGGAGCAAGGGGAGATCGAGCAGGCTTACGACCTGTTTCTGAGTATGCAGGACTATCGCGACGTGTCCGAGTACTTAGAGCGTTTCTCGTTCAAATGTGATACCATGGGGTGTTTTTCCTGGTATGGGGATCATGCCTCGTCCTACCGCTTCGAATACAAGCGCGATGCATACGGCAGAACGATCGAGCAGCGGAGATATAACCACGCCTCTGACAACGGAGAGCTGGTCCAGACGCACGTTTACGAATATGATGCAAAGGGCAATCTCGTTTGCGAGGCGAATATCTACCAAGAGCATCGGAGCGGGATCATCCGATACGAATACGACGAGCAGGGCAGAGCCATCCGCATGTATCAAGGGGATGGCGGGATCGAATTGGAGTACGATGAGCGCGGAAACGTGGTCAAGGTCTTGGAAAACGGCACACTTTCCTCCACGTCCGTGTACGACGAGCGGGGCAATGAGATCGAGTGTGTTTATTACGGGGCAACCGGAGGGATAAGCTCACGTATTACCCTTGGTTACAATGAATATGGCGACGTGATCAGCATGAC
>JAFQUG010000044.1 GCA_017408625.1 Clostridia bacterium
AAATTCCGTGAAGCTCTCTCTTTTTCTGCTTTTTTAGTGATATTCTTTGCTTTCGCAAAGAGTGATATTATTGCTACCGCAATAGTGATATTGAAGCCTTGCGGCTTCAGTGATATTCTATTCGCCATTCAAACTCGCGAAGCGAATACCACTCGGCGCGAGCCGAATATCACTGCGTAGCAATATCACTCGCCGAGAGGCGAATAGAACTGGCGTGATACTCCGATAAGAGTATCACGCCAAAGCAGTCGGATTTTTGTTATCCAGCCTCGAACAATGTAATCAATTCCGGCACGTCTTGCACAAGGGTCTGATATACCACATCCAGATCAACGTTGCCGTAATCGTGTACGATGCGATTGCGCAAGCCGGCAATGTCTGTCCAAGGGATGTTGTCGTGCGCTATTTTATAAGCATCGGTCAACTTTTTGGCGTTTTCCTGTACCTGGATCAAGCGAAACAGCATAGAGTCCAGCAGGATCTCGTTTTGCTCCAAAGCTGCCAATGAAACGCCCTCCATGTGCTTGCGGATGAAGAAGAGGTCAGTCAGTATCTTTTGGATATAATATGCGTCATTTTTCGGATTGTTCATAGATTTTTACCCCGTCCTTTAAGATTTCGTCCAATAGCAGCTTGTTGGAGCTGACTTGATTGAGATCCAATAGATCTACCTTTTTGTGCAAAAGATTGCGCAGACGCTCCGCAATACCAAAAAAGCGAAGTCCGGTGACGTCGGTCGATATCAAAAGATCAATGTCGCTGGTTTGAGTCTGCGTTCCTTTGGCATATGAACCGAATAAAATGCAGTATCGGACGTTGTATTGGCTCAAAACCTGTCTGCACGCGTCCGTAATCTCCTGCAAGCTCAGAATTCCATGCTCTTCATCCAATACAATGTGCTTCTCGAGCGTATCTACCATAAAACGGTATTTGAGTGTGTTTTGTTTGGATGCGTCGTTTTCATACGATTTGTATGAACGCAAAGAAACTCCCAAAAGTGCACAGGCTTGCTCTTGGGTTAAGTTTTTGGAGGTTCTTGTTTCTTTCAGTAAGGACATGAGATCACCCCTTTCGGTATCATTATAGCACATTTGCACCATTGTGTCAATATAAAGGTGCAAAAATTGCACTATTGAAAAATCATAAAAGTGCAATAATTGCACCGGTGGAGAAGAAACGGGGTGCAAATGGTGCTGGACTGCGGCGTAAAAAAGCACTGAAATCTTTATTGATATTTTTTCGCAGTTTGTTGCCATTGTATGCATTTTGTGTTATAATGAACTCAAATAAGGGTCATGGAGGGATACTATGCAATACATCATTCAAAACGACAAGCTCAGAATGGAATACGAGCCCGAAACACTCGCACTTTGCGTGCACGTGGCAGGTAGCGACGTGACCTGGTCGTGGGCGGATGCAGGCAAGATTCGCATGGGCGACGGCTCGGAGATTATGCTGAGAAGTGCCAAATGCGAGAGCCGCACGTATCAAAACGGCATCATGGACGGTGTTCGCGCGACCTACACAGGGCTTTGCGACACCTCGGGCAGGGAACATCCCTTCTCGCTGGAGACCTACGTGGCATGGGAGTCCTCCTCGGGTCAGCTGCGCGTGCAGGCGTGGGTGGTCGGTGACGGTCGCGGACAAATTGCGGCGTTGGAATATCCGCCCCGCATGAAATTTGAGGCGAACGAGGGTGAGGGATATACGATCCTGCCGCGCATGCAGGGCACGCTTGTGCCTGCAGGGCATCCCATCCAAATCGTCAACGGCTTTATTTACGAGCGCGACGGCTATATGCCGCTGTACGGTCAGGTGCATAATGGCTGCGGCTATGCCGCCATTTACGATACGCCCTTTGACGCGCGCTACGCGCTTGTGGGCGAGGAGGTACAGCCCTTCTTCGTTCCTTCGCTGGGCACCATGTCCTATAAGCGCGGGATGATCTTTGACTTCTTTGCAAACGGCGACTTCAATACCATTGCCAAGATTTACCGCGCGTACCGCGCGGAGCGCGGCAAGCTGATCACGCTCCGGGAAAAGATCTCCAAAAATCCCAACGTGGCATATCTGATCGGCACGCCCATCGTGCATACGATTGCGGCTGTGCATATCAAGGAGGGTACGCACTATTACGATCCCGATCATCCCGAGCATAACGATTGGTGCATCCCGTTTGCTACCACCGAGCAAAAGCTGCGCAGACTGAAATCTATGGGCGTGGAGAGGGCATATCTGCACCTTGACGGTTGGGGGCATCACGGATACGACAACCTGCATCCCAGTCCCTTCCCGGTGCACGAGGAGTCGGGCGGTGCCCAAGGAATGAAGCAGCTCAGCGACGCTTGCCGTGAGCTTGGCTATAAGTTTGGCATTCACGACCAGTACCGCGACTATTATTACGATTCTCCCGGGTTTACCTTGGACAATGCCGTGCAATACTTTGACGGCAGCCATTTTTTGAGTGATTATTGGTACGGTGGCGCGCACACCTTCCTTTGCTCTGCACTCGCACCCGACTACGTGCGCCGCAATTACGACGAGTTTGAGCGGCTGGGCATCAAGATCGAGGGCTCGTACCTG
>JAFQUG010000045.1 GCA_017408625.1 Clostridia bacterium
CCCACTGCCTTGGAAAGGTAGGCTGTGTCGTGACCGTTGCCCATGGTGAAATCCACCACGGTGTCACCCTCCTTGATGTGATTGCCGATAAAAAGCTTATGTAATGAAAGCAGGTCGATCATAGTGTGTTGTATTCCTTAGCCTTTCTTAGGTTTGTCGCCTTTATGCAGATCCGAGCGCAGGAATTTGAAGGCACGCTCCACAGCGTCCTTGGAATTGTACCAGGGCTCGTCGTCATAGCGATAGTCGAATTTCTTGCAGAACCAGCTGACGTCCTCGCGCAGCTCGTCAAAATACGTCAGCTCGACCGATTCACAGTCGTCGATAAACGAGCCGACCTTTTTTCTGGGCAGACGGGTCTGACCGTATTGCAGCATTTTTTTATAGTGCGGCAGGCAGAAATAGGGCTGAGCCTTGAGCTTGGCGGGGAAATCCTCGTCAGTCCCCCACAAAAGCACGGCAGTTGCCACCATGTGCTCAAAATGGAATGCAATTCGATTGCAAACGTAGCAGGTGCCCTCCAGCTTGTCAATGCGCTTTGCACTTCTGGCAGGATTGCCCGAGATCTCTTTGCGCAGCTGATCCAGATGACTTTCCAGTGTCAGTGCCATGCCAAGGCGGTTCTTGCGCACAAACATCATATCGTAATGCGTACGGCAAAAGCCCTCCTCGTTGGTGCGGATGCGGATATCCGGCTCCATCATGGAGGCACCAAGGATCAGGTCCAGCTCGTTTTCCTCCAGCTTGTTGTAAATGGCGCAAAAGGGGCAGCCGAGCGAATGATCGGCAGCAGAGGCTTCAAATGCCTCGTTGACGGGGATGGTATAAATCTGTTCCATGAAGTCCTCCGGAAAGCAAAATCTATCGTTTTATTATAGCATGCCGCGCATGTCGCATGCAAGTGTATTTTGTAAATTATTGCGCTCTGAAATAAGTGTCTGCCAGGCTGTTGAAAAACAGTCTGCGCGTGCGGAAGAGCCCTGTTTTGTCGCGTCCGAAATGTACGGCGTTGGTCAGGATCATGGCCCACAGGCGACTGTCTCTGTCCACGTAAAGCGCAGTTCCCGTAAAGCCGGTGTGGCCGTAGCTGCCCTCGGAGAACAAAGCACCCGTCAGCGTAGAAAAGCTTGGGGTGAGCTGGAAGCCGAGGCCGCGGTTTTCGTTTTTGCCGGGGGTTGCGTTATAAATGGCCTTTTCAAAGGTGCGCGGATTGAGATAAAGCCCCTTGTCGCACCTGCCGCCCGAGGCGATCATACGCGCAAAGCGGATCATATCGTCAAGCGAGGAGAACACACCCGCATTGCCCGAAACGCCGCCCATAAAGGATGCGTTTTCGTCGTGCACGCGTCCGCACAGGTATTCTTGATGCAGGGAAGAAAATTCGGTCGTGACCACGTTTTGGGTGGTGGGATTGTAACAGGTGTGATGCATACCCAGCGGCTCAAATACCTCGCGGCGTGCAAGCTCGTCCAAGGGGGCACCGCCAACCTGTTCAAGGATCTTTTGCAAAAGGATATATCCCATGCAGGAATAGTGCACCTGTTCCCCCGGTTCACACCAGGGCTTGGAGCGTAAGATCACGTCAACCGCCTGCGCGGGATCATCGGTCTGCGTCCAGAGCGGAAGATGCGGGGTCAGACCCGAATTGTGGTGCATGAGAGTGCGCACGGTCACGTCACCGCGGCCTGCAGGTGCGTCGGCGGGAATCTCAAAATAGCGGGAAAGCGTGTCCGAGAGCTCAAGCTCGCCTCTCTCGATCATGCGCAAAGCAACCATGGTCGTGGACACCAGCTTGGAAAGAGAAGCCAGATCAAACAGCGTCTCGCGCTCCAAGAGCAGGGGAGTTGGGTTGACCCGGCGGTTGCCCATATATCCGCTGTCAAGCAGCGCGTCTCCCTGTCCAATGGCGTAGGCGATACACGGATATGCGCCCTCGTCAAGGCCGTTTTGCAGGATGCGGACAGAGCGGGAAAAATCGGGATTGTGTTGCATGGCACGCGTCTCCTTATCATGACTTTTCTTTATTATACAACATTTTTACCGTTTGCTCAATAGGGAAAGGCAAAAAAATCCCCGCAGCCTGTCGAATCTTGACAGCACGGAGCAGGTGTGCTATAATAATGACATTATCTTCATCGGAGGCAA
The DNA here is from genome assembly GCA_017408625.1 of Clostridia bacterium. The sequence continues at coordinate 2,146 of JAFQUG010000045.1, forward strand.
AAATGAAATCGACACAGATCAAGCAAAAGGCAAAAAAAGCATTACAGGGGAATTGGTTTGGTGCGATCGCGATATTCGTGCTGTTTGTTGTTTTGGCGGTTGCGCTGGAGATGACGGGCATCGGGGCGCTGTTTACGGGAGTGATAGCCTTTGGTTATGCGGCGTTTTGTCTGGAGCTGGTCAAAACCAAGAAAGCCAAGATCGGTGCGTTTTTTGGCGGCATGTTCAAGAAGTTTTTCAAAAAATGGGGAGCATCACTGCTCATGGGGCTCTATCTTTGCCTGTGGTCGCTGCTGCTTCTGATCCCCGGTATCGTCAAGTCCTATTCGTATTCCATGACCTATTATATTTTGCAGGAAAAGCCGGATATGGGTGTGAATGAGGCTATTACCAAGAGCCGCGAGATCATGAATGGCCACAAATGGCAGCTGTTTTGTCTGGATCTTTCCTTTATCGGATGGATGCTTTTGAGCGTTGTGACGCTGGGAATCGCTCTGTTTTACGTATGGCCTTACTACAGTGCAGCCAGAGCCCAGTTTTATCGGGAGATCAAAAAGGGTGCAAAAAAAGCGTGAATACATAAATCAATAAAAACAAAAAAGAAGAGACAGTGAAGTCTCTTCTTTTTTTGAATCAGAACAGGGAAGCAAATACACCGAGGTAAGACAGGACAATGACTGCCACAATGCCGAGTACGGTGAATACAGCGGAGACGATGCAAAGGATCAGACCGATGGTCGAGGTGATCTTTGCAGCCTTTCTCATGCCGCATGCGGGTGTTGTCTTGACCAGAACCTTGGCTACGATGGAAGCTACCAGAGAGAGCAGCCATGCAAGGGGAATGTAGTTGCAGATCGGCAGATGCAGTACGATGGAAACGATACCGAGGATCATACCAACAATATTCTTGGTGCTCTTTTGGGGTTTTTCCTCTACGATCGGTTCTTCATCCCAAATATTGTCGTTCATAATAAACCTCCTGAACAGAATTTATATGTATGTTTATACATCAAGGATTGGGGTGCTTACAAAAGCACCAGGATCAGCACGGTGATGATGGCAGCTGCAATGATAAAGTAGATCAAAAGCAGGATCACGATCACCCAGGCAAGTGCGATCAGCAAAGAGACGAGCATGAGTGAAGCGCGGATCGAAAGGCTGATGATGGCGCAGATCTGACCTGCCTTTGTCATTGCGCTGTTTCCGTAGGGTTGCTTTTTTCGCGCGGGGCGCACCAAAATCAGTGCTACTATGGCAAAAACGATTCCGAAAAACTTGCCAAACGGAAAGATTCCCAAGCATGCAAGCAGTGAAAGAATGCCGAAGATCATGCAAAGCAAGGCGGGCACGTTGAACGGCTTTTTTTCCTTTTTGAACAGATCCTTGTAAATATCTGCCATCCGCTCGCCTCCTTCTACTCTTGGCTTAACCTATATTATACATGATTTTTGCCGAGAATGCAAGAGGTTTTTGAAAAAATTGCATATGTTCTCATATTTGAACGCACAGCATGCATATCTTATAACGAGAAAAAAGAGTTCCCGCAAGGCACAGGACTTGTAAGAACCGGAAAAGGAGAATGATTGGGGATGAATTCATACCAGAATACCGAGGGCATGCAGATCCCTCTTTGTAACAAAAGCGTACTGACTGAGGTGGCGGGGGACTTTTCCTTGCCGGACTATCAGCCTGAGATCAAAAGGCTGCTTCGCATTCGCCCCTGCGTGCTGCCACCGTCTTATTATGCGGGTGCGGGGAATGCTGAGTTTTCGGGCACGTTGGACTATTACGTGCTGTACATGGGAAACGACGGTGGACTTTATTGCGCTCCCCTGCATACCGAGTATGGCTTTGGTGTGCCGTTTGAAGAGGGAAGGGGCAGCGTCAGTTTATGCACCGCAGACGTAGTGCCGGATAGCGTAGTAGGTAGGGTCAGCGCGCCGCGCAAGCTCAATATCCGCTGCAGATTGCGCTCGGGCGTGCACATTTTCGGCACGTTGCCCGCCACTGAGCAGACAGAGGGCGTGGTGGATCCCTTTTCGGTCGAGCGGCTGATCGGTGAACAGAGCGTAGCGCAGATGGGATACGGTGCAGGGGATCTGCTTCGTCTTTCCGAGGACATTCTGACTGACTCGCGCGGTAGAAATCTGCGGCTTGTATGTGCAGAGGGGCAGGTACACGTGCAGGAGGCAAGCGCGGGCGCGGGCGTGGTCAATTGCCGCGGGGAGGTCGAGCTCAAGCTGATGATGAGTGCAGAGGAGCAAGGGAAATTGCCCGATCCCGTGCCCGCCTACCTTGTGCGTAAGCTGCCTTTTTCGGGCAGTATTGAGGTGGAGGGTGCGATCCCGGGCAGTGAATGCTGCGTGATCGGGAACTGCGCTGAGCTGAGCGTAGCTGTTGAGGAGACCTTTATGCATGCCGAGGTAGGCGTGGTGCTGCAGGCGCACGTCATGAGCAATCGCCCCGTGCACTATACCAAGGACGTGTATTCGACCAAGAGAGCGTGCGAGTGTACATATGACGAATACGCATTGCCCGTGGCCATTCGCGCACTCAACGGGAACTTCACACAAAGTGACAGCCTTTCGCTTGACGAGGCTGAGATCCCCGCAGGCTGCAGTATCGTGGACGTTTGCGGCAGTGCGGAGGCCGAGGAAATGAGCTGGGAGAGAGGCAGATGTGTCATCAGCGGAAACGGGCATTATATCGTGCTGACGCACACAGACGGGGAGGTCTCGCCCCATGAGATCACTATGCCCTGGAAATACGAATTTGAATGTGCCCGTGAGCCCGAAGATTGGCGCGCGCACGTGCAGGTGCTTTCCTGCCGCGCCCGCGTGGACGGGGAGCGCATCGGGATCGATGCCGAGATCACGTGTGCAGTCGAGGTATGGGATACGATGCAAGCCAAGGTACTGCGCAGCGTGGCATATGGGGAAGGTGTGAGCAGCTCGGGCGGTGCGTTTGTGGTGTGCTATCCATCGGCAGAGGATTCACTATGGAGTGTGGCCAAGCGGTACGGCAGTGCACTTTCAAGCGTCCGAGGTGCCAACGGCCTGGAGGCAGACGCGCCCGCGGACGATCCTGTGTCGATCGAGGGGTGCAAATATCTGATCGTGTAAATTGTACGGAAAAGCCTTTGCGAAAGCAAGGGCTTTTCAATTTTTGCTTGACGGATGCGGGAAAATGATTTATAATGGGATTGATGAAAAAAACAGGAGGAGTATATATGCGTTTGAAATACGTTAGATTCTTGGCCGTTTTTCTGTGTCTGATTTTACTGCTCGCCGCAATCTCTTGCGGATCGCAAGGAGGACAGCAGGAATCGGGAGAGACCGACGTGCCGCCGTCGGGTGAGAATACCACCCAAAAGCAAGAGGCCGAGACCGAGGCACCCAAGCCGACCGTTACGGTCAAGACCGAGGGTGACGTGGCGACCGTGACCACAAGTGAGGGGCTGGTATATACCGCTATGGGCTTTTCGCAGGTAGAGGGGGAGAAGTTCGCCTTTTCCGAGAGCCTGAAGATCATATTCTCAGAGGGCGTCTCTGCCGACGCGTTCAACCGCTTTTCCCTGACTTACAGTGCCTCTGCGCCCTTGCACGTTTTCGTGACCTATCTCAATGTAAGCGACCGAGAGCTGACCGAGGACTATTATCTGGAGGCGGGAGAGGGTGTATTCTCAGGCCTGATCAAGGGATATCTGGATCAGCGCAGCGTTCACTCCTTAAAGCAAATCCGTGTTGAGCCCTGCAAGGGTGAGACTGCGGAGCTTGCCTTGTACCGCGTGAAAACCGAGACCATTCCCGTGTACGTCAAGTCCGAGGACGAATCCACCTTCTATATTGACAACGGCCGCTTCAAGCTGGGCGTGGATATGGGCTGGGGCGGCACCATCAATTACGTCGAGGACATGACGCATAAGGATCCCGAGATGACCAACCTGGTCAACAAGCACGATACCGGCCGTCTGATCCAGCAATCCTACTACGGAACGGGCGCGATCGAGGGCGTGTTTGAATGGGGCAGCTTTAACGATTCGGAGCATTGGCCCTACAATCCCGTGCAGGGCGGTGACAAGGGCAACGTAGCCAGCCGCTTGATTGACGTACAGGTGGGCGAGAACTACGTCTATATCAAATCTCAGCCCATGGATTGGGGCAAAGTGGACTATATCACGCCCAGCTACATGGAAAATACTTACACGCTGGAGGAGAATTATATCCGCGTGGACAACCGCTTCGTGGATTTCTCGGGCTGGGAGCACCCCTTTACGGGGCAGGAGCTGCCCGCGCTGTATACGGTCAGCTATCTGGATACCTTTATCTGGTATAACGGCAACGAGCCCTGGACGGGCGACGAAATTTCGGTGCGTGACGACCTGGAATTCTGGGGTGACGCCCAGTACGTTGGTGACTGCACGCAGTATCTGCGACAGAAGAATACCGAGACCTGGTGTGCATGGGTCAATACCGACGATGATTTCGGTATCGGACTTTACGTGCCGAGCGTGGACCGTCTGAAGGCAGGCAGATACCAGTATAACGGTTCTAAGGACGCGGACGACAACGCCACCAACTACGTAGCACCCTACAATACCATGCAGCTGGTTGCCTTTGAGGCGTTGGAGTACAGTTACCTTCTGACTACGGGTACGGCCGAGCAGATCCGTGCGACCTTTACCGCCAAGAAGGATTTTGCCGATAACGCTTCTTTGCTGGAACACTATATTTCCTCCAGATTGCCCGATGTGGCTTTGGATATGTCCGATATGGATTTCTCGGTAGCGGGCAACGAGCTTGCATTTATGGATAAACACAACGTAGACGTGCAATACGACAAGGAGCAGAAGGCTGCCAAGCTGACTGCCCTTGGCGACGATCCGTATACGTATCTGAACTACGTGCTGTCCGAAAAGGAACACTTTGCCGAGGACTATAGCGCCATTGAGCTGGAATACATGATCCCCACCACCAATTCGGCTTCCTCGTACGGCATGCAGCTGTTCACCTGCACGGGTAAGCAGACCGCGGCAACGGGCACCATGGTGCTCAGCGGTTCGCTGATCGCGGACGGACAGTATCATACGCTCAAGCTGGAGCTGACCGGCTGTGCCTTCTGGCAGGGCAAGATCAACCAGCTTCGCCTGGATTTCTTCAATTCTGCCGCAGCGGGAGACGCGTTCTATCTCAAGACCTTCAAGCTGATAAAGGGCAATGGCAGCGGGTTGCCGTCCATTGATCTGACGGGCGAGCCCAGACTGGAGTTTGTCACGCCCGAATACCTGATGTTCCTGACCAATCCCAACGGCACACTTGTCAGCCACAGCGCAGAAATGCAGGCGGCCGAGCTTAAGGTCGCAGACCCCGCGGACGTGTTCGTGTCCATTCCGTTTGGCTCGTTTGGCGTACAACTCTCGGCCGACACCTATAAAACGCTTGTAATTGATTATGTCATTCCTACAAACAGCAGCAGAGATACCTTTGCAGCGGACATTTTCCTGTGTGCGGGCAGTCTGATGTCTCCCTCGGGCGACGCGCGCGTGCGTGTGGAGGGATTTATTGCTGACGGTGAACGCCACACCATGAGAGTTGACCTTTCCGGCCTTGCCTTCTGGACGGGCAATATCAATCTGGTTCGTATCGACTATTTCGATAAATGCGCCGCAGGCGACGTGTTCTACCTCGCGGCAATTGGGCTGGAAGAATAATTTTTAACTTGTAGGGACAGGCGTCCTTAACTGTCCAAACAAAAGAAAGCCCCATTAGACTGAGTAATAAACGAAAGAAATGATTTGTGGATGCACTTGCGACACCTTGAGCCAAAAAGTGTGCCTCCCTCGTGTCATCCTGAGCGGTGAAAACATCCCGTGTGGATGTTTTCGTAGTCGAACTTTACAAAATCGGCAATAAATTGCTGATTTTGTAAAGTCAGGACGCAAAGCGTCCTGAGGATCTACGAGGGACAACATCATTCGTCCGTAAATCCCGACACTGCGTGTCGCGCTCCGCGTTCGACTCCACTTCGCTCCGCTCAGGATGACACGGGCGGGATGACACTGACGCAGCACAGCACTCTTGCACAAATTTACTTTGGTAAAATTATGCAAATCACCAAACATTGAAAAATCCCGGTTTTGCGCTTGCAAAATCGGGATTTTTTGGGTATCATATAGATGTGAAAATGCGGCTTTTTGATCCGCGAATTGAAATTTTTCCTACACGGAGGACGAAAAAATGGAAAAGGTCAGAATTGGTATTATCGGCTGCGGCGGTATTGCAAATGGCAAGCATATGCCCTCGCTCTCTAAGCTGCCCAACGTGGAAATGGTTGCTTTTTGCGATATTATCGAGCAAAGAGCCATTGATGCAAAGGCCAAGTACGGCACGCCTGACGCTGCCGTTTACACCGACTATAAGGAGCTGCTGGCAGATCAGACGATTGACGTGGTGCACGTCTGCACGCCCAACCGTTCCCATTCCTTTATCACGGTAGACGCGCTGGAGAGCGGCAAGCACGTCATGTGCGAAAAGCCCATGGCCATCAACTCCGCAGAGGCAAAGAAGATGCTGGACGCTGCTGCTCGCACGGGCAAGAAGCTGACCATCGGCTATCAGAGCCGTCAGGCTGCAGGTGCGCAGTACCTCAAAAAAGAGGCAGAGGACGGCACGTTTGGCGAGATCTATTACGCAAAGGCAACCGCGCTGCGTCGCAGAGCCGTTCCCACCTGGGGCGTATTCCTCAATGAGTACGAGCAGGGCGGCGGTCCTCTGATCGATATCGGCACGCACTCTCTTGACCTGACGCTTTGGCTGATGGACAACTACAAGCCTAAGTACTGCGTGGGCACGTCTTACCACAAGCTCAACAAGGACACCAATCAGGGCAACGCATGGGGCAACTGGGATCCCGAAAAATTCACGGTAGAGGACAGTGCATTCGGCTTTATCGTCATGGAAAACGGCGCAACCATCAACCTGGAATCCGCTTGGGCGATCAATATGCTGGACGTGCGCGAGGCAACCACACTGATCTGCGGCACCAAGGCAGGCGCAGACCTGTACGACGGTGTGCGCATCAACGGTATTCGCAACAACAGCCAGTACGTGCTGCGTCCCACACTCAATCCGCAGGGCGCTGCGTTCTATTCGGGTGTCAGCACGGGGGATGCTTCCGCCATGGAGGCTGCACAGTGGATCAACGCTGTGGTCAACGACACCGATCCGTGCGTGCTCCCCGAGCAGGCATACACGGTCACCCGCATCCTTGAGGGCATTTACGAGTCCGCAAAGACCGGCAAGCCCTATTACTTTGATTAATTTTTGAATATAAGCGAGGAAGAACATTATGAAAATCAGTGTACTTGCAAATTTGTACGGACACAAGTCTCTGGACGAGGCGCTGGCCATTATCACCGGCCTTGGCGTGCACACGGTTGAGCTTGGCGCGGGCGGTTATCCCGGCAAGGCGCATTGCAATCCCGCAGAGCTGCTTGCAGATCAGGCAAAATACGATGAGTTTATCGCAACCTTGAAAAAATATGACGTCAGCGTTTGCGCGCTGGCTTGCCACGGCAACGCCGTGCATCCCGATCCTGCGATCGCCGCATCCTTTGATAAGGATTTCCGCGAGGCTGTGCTGCTGGCTGAGAAGATGGGCATTGATACCGTCATCACCTTCTCGGGCTGTCCCGGTGATGCGCCCGGCGCGACCTATCCCAACTGGGTGACCTGTCCCTGGCCGGACGATTTCCTCAAGATCCTGGATTGGCAGTGGAACGAGGTGCTGATCCCTTACTGGAAGGAAGTAGGCGCGTATGCCAAGGCGCACGGTGTGACCCGTATCGCATTTGAGATGCATCCCGGCTTCTGCGTGTACAATCCCGAGACGCTGCTCCGTCTTCGCGCTGCAGTCGGCGACGTGATTGGTGCAAACTTCGACCCCTCTCACCTGATCTGGCAGGGCATGGATCCCGTGGCTGCCATTCGTGAGCTGGAGGGCGCGATCTATCACTTCCATGCAAAGGACACCAAGGTGGACGAGATCAACAAGGCAAAGAACGGTGTTTTAGACACCAAGCACTACGGTGACGAGATCCACCGCTCCTGGATCTTCCGTACGGTTGGCTACGGCAACGGCGAGACCTATTGGAGAGATATGGTTTCCAACCTGCGTCTGTGCGGCTACGACCGTGTGCTGTCCATTGAGCACGAGGATAGCCTGATGAGCATTGACGAGGGCCTTGCAAAGGCTGTGGCATTCCTCAAGGACGTCTGCATCTACGAGCCCAAGCCGGGCACCATGAGCTGGGCGTAAGCGCGATAAATCGCGCATTTGCCCTATGGGCAAGTGATATTGCGCTTCGCGCAGTGATATTCCGACTTCGTCGGAGTGATATTTGCCCTTCGGGCAAGTGATATTCGTTGCTTTGCAACGAGTTGTGGTAGAAAAGTGCTTGGCGCACTTTTCAAATTCAATTAAAATAAAATCCGCTCGAGAAATCGAGCGGATTTTTACATTCACGTGTCGCTTGCGACACATATCACTGCGGCAGAGCCGTAATATCACTTGCCCGTAGGGCAAATATCACTCGCTGCGCAGCAGCGAATATCACTGATTGATGCTCCGCATCAGTCAAGTCCCATCTGTCCCATCAGCTTTTTGTTGAATTCCTCAAGGACGTCTGCATCTACGAGCCCAAGCCGGGCACCATGAGCTGGGCATAAGCGCGATAAATCGCGCATTTGCCCTATGGGCAAGTGATATTGCGCTTCGCGCAGTGATATTCCGACTTCGTCGGAGTGATATTTGCCCTGCGGGCAAGTGATATTCGTTGCTTTGCAACGAGTTGAGGTAGAAAATTGCTTGGCGCACTTTTCAAATTCAATTAAAATAATATCCGCTC
>JAFQUG010000004.1 GCA_017408625.1 Clostridia bacterium
TCTGATTACTTGAATACCGTATGCTTCTAATTTTTCGGTTCTCAATTCGTCCTTTTGCATACCTTTTTCCGTTTCATGTTGCCTGCCGTCTATTTCGATAATCAAATTTGCCCGACAACAATAGAAATCAGCAATAATATGGCAATGGCATGACAGGCTCCTTGCATGTTCATTACTAAGAATATTTCGATGCTTTTCAAGGGATCCGCTAAGATAGTGCTATCCCAATCTCTTCGCACGGCCCCTTCCCCTCGCTACGCTACGCTGCGAGGCGCCCCTTCCCCTGTGGGGACGGCTTTCTGCGCGCGTCCGCTTCGTTCACGTATCTTTCGAAGGTGCTTTTACTATCAACTTCCTTAAGTTGAAGCACTATTGTCTCAAAAAACTTTGCTTTCTCAGCCATACATTCATGAAGCTCAAACATTCATTGCTTAAACCATACCGACACAATGTGTCTTGTTGGAAAGAACTCATAAAGATGCAACGACGTAATCCTGCCTTTAAAGGCTGAAAACTTTTCCATTACAAAAGGGATTGCTTTGTATATTGTGTCAGGATTATCAATGAGCATGGTTGTATGCGGTGTCCAGTTGTAACTATCGCCAAACATTTCTTTCAAGCTCAATAATTGCTCATTGGAATCCGGTGCAACAAACAAAACACGCGCCCCTCCAAAAACACCAATGTGATTAAACGTGATCTCAAATGAAGGAACTTCTATAGATAATCTTTGGAGTAGATCTATCAACTCTGTTTCTTTTTCTGTCGGAAAAGAGCCCAGTGTTATATGCTGTGGTATATTTTTTGTATGGGTACCCGTAAAAGCGTTTTCATACAATATGTTTTGAATATTTGACAAACGCATATCGGTAATTTCATCATAACCTGCCAGAACATATAGTGCTTTATCAGTCATAAGCCCTCCGGAATTCATGTTTATACACAGTTTTATTATACCACGAAAAGGAACAAAAGTAAATAGGACGGCTTGATTTTTCAAGCCATCCTATCTGTCAGGATCATTCGTCCTGGTTTTCCCAGTTGTGGAATACGGAGAGAACGTCGTCGTCCTCCTCCAGCTTTTCAAGCAGCAGGTTCATGAACTTCTTATCGTCGTCGGTGGTCAGCTCAACGTAGGTGGAAGGGATCATGGTCTGCTCTGCGGAGAGCACGTTGTAGCCCTTAGCCTTGATGTCCTCTGCGACTGCGAAAACGTCGGCAGACTCGGTGTAAACCTCGAATACCTCGCCCTCGGCTGCAAAGTCCTCGGCACCTGCCTCCATAGCATCCTCCATCAGCTTATCCTCGTCAATGTCGCCATCCTCGTTGTCAATGACGATCAGGCCTTTTTCGGAAAACATGAAGCTGACGCTGCCCGAGGTACCAAGGTTACCGTGGTACTTGGAGAAAGCGGCACGCACGTTGCCTGCGGTTCTGTTTCTGTTGTCGGTAGCAGCTCTGACGATGACTGCCACGCCTGCGGGACCGTAGCCCTCGTAGGTAATCTCTTCAAAGTTGTCGCCGCCTGCGCCAAGTGCCTTTTCGATACTTCTCTTGATGTTATCGTTGGGCACGTTGTTTGCCTTTGCCTTGGCGATCAGATCTCTGAGCTTGGAGTTGTTGTTGGGGTCGCCGCCGCCTGCCTTGACGGCTACAGCGATTTCCTTACCGATCTGGGTAAAAATCTTACCCTTAGCGGCGTCGGTCTTTTCCTTCTTGTGCTTGATGTTGGCCCATTTGCTATGTCCGGACATGATATATTACCTCACTACAATTAAATTTTTCAAAAATCAGATCTTCTCGGTCTTTTTCAGACAGATCATCTCAAACGCGCTGCCAAGCACGTGCTTGGTGGCAAGCGTGAGCGCGATTCTTGTCTGCTTGACGCGCTCGTCGGTCTCCGACAGGATGCGGCAGTTATGATAGAAGCGGTTGAACGCAACGGCGACGTCCAGAATGAATCTGGTGATAACCGAGGGCTCATAATCGCGCAGTGCCATCAGCACCTTTTCTTCATAGGTGGCAAGCACCTTTAAGAGTGCCTGCTCCTCGGGGGCGGTGATGACAAAGTCCGCACTGTTCCCCTCGCCTGCCTTTTCAAGCACCGAGCAAGCACGTGCGTACGTGTACTGCACGTAAGGACCTGTATTACCGTCAAAGGACAGCGCGTCGTCCATGTTGAAGTCGATATCCTTGATGCGGTTATTGGTCAGATAGTAGAACACGATCGCACCAACGCCCACAGCCTCTGCGACGTCAGTTCTGCCCTTCATCTCGGGATTCTTTTCCTCCATGATCTCAGTGACCTTTTCAATGGCCGCACCGAACAAGTCACGCAACAGCACCACGTTGCCGGTTCTGGTTGCCAGCTTTGCACCGCCGATGCTGACCGTACCGTAGGGCACGTGCACCAGCTGATCGTGCCAGTCGTAGCCCATCAGCTCCACGACCTTGAACCACTGCTTGAAGTGCAGAATCTGCTGCGTGCTGGTCACGTAGATACACTTATCAAAATGATAATTTTCCTTACGGTAGACAGCAGCTGCGATGTCACGCGTGGGATACAGCGTGCTGCCGTCTCTCTTGAGGATCAGGCAAGGAGGCATGCCGTATTCGTCCAGATCGACGATGGATGCGCCGTCGTCCAGCTTGAGTAGACCCGCATCTCGCAGCTTTTGCACCTGCGCCGGCATCTTGTCGGTATAAAAGGACTCGCCAAGATAGCTGTCAAAGGTAATACCCAGCTGTGCGTAGGTCTTTTCGTATTCCTCAAGTGAGATCTGAATGAACCACTTCCACAGTGTGAGATTTTGCTCGTCGCCCGTCTCCATCTTATGGAACTCGGCACGCGCTGCGTCTGCAAGCGCGGTCTTGCCCTGCTCCTTTTCCTCGGTGATGGCGTTATTGATCTTGACGTAAAGCTCAACCAGCGTATCAATCCCTCCCTGCTCGACCATTTCCTTGCTACCCCAGGTATTATACGCTAAGATCAGCTTACCGAACTGGGTGCCCCAGTCGCCAAGGTAGTTGATACCGAAGCAATCATAGCCTGCAAACTCGTGAATCTTCTTGAGTGAATGGCCAATAACCGTGGTACCCAGGTGTCCGATATGGAAGGGCTTTGCCACGTTGGGAGAGGAATAATCCAGTACGACCTTTTTGCCCTTACCGATTTCAGGGGCACCGTACCTTTCCTTTTTCTCGAGCACGGCACAAAGCACGTGGCTTGTCAGGTATGCAGGGCTCAGACGGATATTGAGATAGCCGTTGACTGCCTCTGCGCTCTCGATGCAATCGCAGTCCAGATGCTCTGCCAGCGTCTGCGCGATCATAACGGGTGCGCGGCGCAGCGTTTTGGAGAGCTTGAAGCAAGGCAGCGCAAGGTCGCCCATGCCCGCATCGGGGGGATATTCCAGCATGCCTGCCAGCTCGTCCACCGTCAGCTCTGCTGCGGGATTGATGGCAAGAATGCCCTTTTGAATGTTACTTGCAATATTCTGTTTGATTTTCAGCATAATATATTCCTTATATGATGATTTTCATAATGATGACGATTTTCACAATTCTGTATTATAACACATATTTGACGTGAATGCAACAGCATTTTGCGAATTATTCGCGATCCTTTGCACAAAGCATGTCTCTTGCTGCCTGCATTTGCGCATCCGTGATATGGATGCCGCCCAGAATTCGTGCGATCTCGCAAACGCGATCCTCGCCCTCAAGCGTATTCACCGAGGTAAAGGCTCTGCCCTCCCTTTCCTGCTTGGAAATGTGCAGATGCTGCTTACCAAGAGAAGCGACCTGTGCCGAATGGGTGATGCAGATGATCTGTTGCCCCTTTGCCATATCGGCAAGCCTGATGCCGATCTTGCGAGAGGTCTTGCCGGAAATACCCGTATCCACCTCGTCGAAAACCGTGGTCGGCACACCGTCCTTTTGATTCATAACGCATTTAATAGCCAACATGATGCGCGAAAGCTCACCGCCGGACGCAATGCGGATCATGGAAGAAAGCGGCTCTCCCGGGTTGGTGGCGATCATGAATTCCACGCGGTCAATGCCGCCCGGACCCAGTTCCTTTTCTCTTGTTACGGCAATGCGGAAGCGCACGCCTGCCATATCGAGATAAGCAAGCTGTCCTGCGATTTGCTCTGCCGCCTCAATTGCCGCCTTTGCGCGGACCGTGGACATTTGCTCTGCCAGCGTCATCGCACGCTTATGCATTTCTGCGATCTCGGCGTCGTATTGCTCCGCAAGCACATCCGAGTGCTCGATCTCATCCAGTCGCGCTTTGGCATTTGCCAAAAATTCCAATACAGCTTCAACAGAACCACCGTACTTGCGCTTGAGCTTGGAGATCGCCTCAAGTCTGTCCTCGATCCTATCAAGCATTGCCACGGGATCGTCGTCGATATCCTCTGCGTACGCTTCAATACGTTCGGACAGATCGCGCACACGGTAGGAAAGGTCGATCAGCTCCTCGCCAACCTCGGCAGCATCCGGCACGTAAGCGGCCAGCGCATTCATGGAAGCAGCGCATCGCTCCAACATATACGAAACCGCACCGTTTGATCCCGCGCCCGTGAGCACCTTGGTGGAAAATTTGACCTGCTTTTGCACCTTTTCGGTATTTTGCAGCTTATTTCTCTTTTCGATCAGCAGCTCCTCTTCACCCGCCTTGAGCTTTAAGGCAGAGATATCGGCTATCTGATAGCTCAACATTTCTATGGTGCGCAATCTCTCACCCGCATCACGCGTCAGTGCATCACGCTTTTCACAAAGGCTGCGCCACTGCTCATAAAGCAATCCGTACTCAACCTTCTGTGCATCAATGCCTGCGTAAGCGTCCAGCATATCCATATGGTAGCGCAGATCCGCAAGCAAGCGGTTATCGTCCTGCCCGTGAATCGAGATCAGATATATACTCGCTTCTCGCAGCATACCAAGTGTTGCCGCCCTGCCGTTGATGCGCGCACCGCTCTTTCCGTCCGCGCCAAGCGTTCTTTGCAGAACGACCTCGCCGTCATCGCAAGCAATGCCCAGACCGGCAAGGCCTTGGATCGCTCCCTTAGTCAGATCAGAAAAATGGGCGGTAACGCATGCGCTGCTCTCACCCGAACGCACGAGCTCACGGTCACCCTTGGCACCGCAAACCAGCATAATACTATCCACGATCACGCTCTTGCCCGCGCCCGTCTGACCTGTCATGACACAAAAGCCGGACGAAAAATCGATCTCTGCTTGCGAGATGACCGCGATATTTTCTATATGCAGTCCCTTTAGCATTACTGGCCTCTGATAATTTCCTTGATTTTGGTGTTCAGATCAGCTGCAGCCTCAGCGGAGCGCGAAATGACGATGATGGTATCATCCCCTGCCACGCA
>JAFQUG010000046.1 GCA_017408625.1 Clostridia bacterium
ATATCCTTGGTGCCGTCGGGTACCCAGATATTGTTGATACAAACCTCGCCCAGTTCTCTGCCAATGTCGTTTGCAATGGCTCTGCCGCTCTTGCCGGCCTTGATCCAATATTCGCGTGTCGCCTTATCGGGGCTTGCCAGGGAGCAACCGTCCAGCATGCGCGGATGCGTAAAGAAGGACACGTTGAAATCAAGGGCGTAGCCACGGGATTTTGCCCAATCGATCCAACCGCGAAAATCCTCGGTGGTCTGCAGATTTCTCTCGGTCGTGCCGGGCTCACCGTACATGGAGTGCAAGTTCACTCTGGGCTTTGTGGGCGAGAACGAGAATGCGGTATCGATATCCATGCGCATCTCGTCGCCATTTCTTGCGCGGCCGGGATAATTGCCCGTGACAAGGTTTTCGGAATGCACACCCTCGTGCTTCTCAAATCCTACCACGTCGTCGCCCTGCCAGTTGTGCAGCGTGATCGGAATGGTCTTGAAAATCTCAATGGCAGCATCGGTGTCCACACCGTATGCGGCGTAAACCTTTTTGGCGTCCTCATAGGCGCGCAGAATTTGCTCGGGATCTCGTTTCATGGATAGTACCTCCTCTGAATGATTTCTGATTTCATTGTACCATTTTCCATTTTGGATGTCAAGAAAAAATAGTCACGCATGCTTGCCATAAAAGAAGAAAACCGCTCTTTCGAGCGGTTTTCATTCTTATTTCTGCATTTATTCTTGATCGGGCTTTGCCGAATGGCACTTACCTGCCAAGGCACAGGATTCGCAGCCGCAGCCGCAGGAGGATTTCCCCTTTTTCTTATCCCGCACCTTGAGTGCAATGATAAACACCACCACGGCAAGTACAGCCAAGCCGACCAGAATGGTGCCGATATTGGCAATCAACCAATCAAATACAATCATAGCTTACCTCAAAAATTACTTGGATTTCTTTGCCTTGGGGGCGTACTTGTTGGGGCGCAGGAGGAAATACAGACCGACGGCAAGTACAACCAAAGCCGCGATCAGGCCCACAACATTGAGATCACCCGCAAAGGCGGAGCCGATCTGATAAATGATCAGGGATACGGCGTATGCGAACAGGCACTGATAAGTAATTGCAAAAGCAGTCCACTTTGCACTGTTCATTTCTCTTCTGATCGCACCCATTGCTGCAAAGCAAGGAGCGCAGAGCAGATTGAAGATCAGGAAGGAGAAGCCCGCAAGCTGGGTCATGCCGACAAAGTCAAGCACGCCGAATACTGCAACGACCTCTTCCTTTGCAACCAGACCCATGAAGGTTGCCACGGTTGCTTCAATAGAGCCAAAGCCCAGAGGGATAAAGAGCCACTTGAATGCGTTACCCACGATGCCTAAGAGGCTATTTGCCATATCCATCTCGGGATCAAACAGGAACTTACCGTCCACAAAGCCAAAGGACGAGCCTGCCCAAATGATGATGGCGGACAGAAGAATGACCGTGCCTGCCTTCTTGACAAACGACCAGGTTCTCTCCCAGACGCTGTGCCAGATGTTAGAGGGCGTAGGCCAATGGTATGCGGGCAGCTCCATGACAAAGGGAGAGGTTTCGCCCGAAAACAGCTTGGTCTTCTTAAGGATGATACCCGAAACGATGACGGCAGCAATGCCGATAAAGTATGCAAGGGGGGCGATCCACCATGCACCGCCAAACAAGGATCCTGCGATCATGGCGATGATGGGCAGCTTTGCGCCGCAAGGAATAAAAGTAGTCGTGATGACCGTCATGCGGCGGTCGTTTTCGTTTTCAATGGTACGGGAGGCCATAATGCCGGTAACGCCGCAGCCCGTGCCTATCAGCATGGGAATAAACGACTTGCCCGAAAGTCCGAAGCGACGGAAGATGCGGTCCAGCACGAATGCGATACGTGCCATGTAGCCGCAAGCC
>JAFQUG010000047.1 GCA_017408625.1 Clostridia bacterium
CATCTTCTGTATATCGATCTTTGTTAACTTATCGTGCATGTCTGTTCCTCTTTCGTGTGCATTTGATGTGTGTGATGTTAGTATTTTAGCATATTTTGCGCGATTTGACAACCGGATTTCAAACTTTTTTTATTTTTCCTATTTACAAACGGCAGAATGTATGATATACTGAACGGGTCAAGGGGCATTAGCGCAGTTGGGAGCGCACAACACTGGCAGTGTTGGGGTCAGGGGTTCAAGTCCCCTATGCTCCACCATCCAAGCACGCGCTTTTGTCTACAGGCAAAAGCGCGCTTTTTGAATGACACAAGTTTTTCTGCTTGCAAAGCATTCATGCAATCAAAAATCTCCAAAGGAACGAGGAACACACCATGCACGACAAATTAACCAAAATTGATATACAACAAATGGAGCAGGAGCTGGAGGAGCGTCGCCGCCGCATCCCCGCGCTGCGCGAGGAGGTCAAGCGCACCCGCGAGTACGGCGACCTTTCCGAAAACGACGAATACCGCTGCGCCAAGCGCGAATACAACGCCAACAAGAGCCGCATCCGCTATCTGGAGAACATGATCGACACCGCCATCATCGTCGAAACCGACTCCCGCGAGGGCGTGGTCGGACTCTTTGACCGCGTCAAGATCTACTACCCCGAGGACGACGAATACCGCGAGATCCGTCTTGTCACCACGCTGCGTAACGACGTTTTCAAGGACTGCATCTCGCAGGACTCCCCCTTCGGCAAGGCACTGATGGGCAAAAAGGTGGGGCAGACCGTGACCGTGCGCGTCAACGATGCGGTCAGCTACCCCGTCAAGATCTTAGAGATCACCAAGGGCGAGGACGACCCCGATCTGCCCATTTCCACATACTGATCCAACAAGCGCACAACAAAAATCCATGGGAGGTAACGTATGCAGCCCTTGCTTTATGAAATCGAGCACGGCATCGGCACGGGGCACTTTATGCTCTACGAGCGCGACAGCCACGTCTTTCCCCTGCACATGCACCGCTGCTATGAATTTGTTCTGATGCTTTCGGGACAGATGCACATGCGGATCGAAAAGCAGGATTATTTGCTTTGCGAGGGTGACCTTGTGCTGATCAAGCCCAACAGGCTGCACAGCTACGACTCCCCCGAGGGGATCAGCGGCAAATGCCTGATCTGCGTGTTTTCGCAGGATCTGATCGCTGCTGTCTCGGATTCCCTTGTCAAATACCGCCTTCCCTCCCCACTGATCAAAAACGTGCCCGCATTTTACCGCGAAATGTTCATGGGCATGAACGAGGACAAGGACATTGCCACGGTCAAGGGCTTTCTTTACACGATCTGCGGCTTGTTTTATCAATCGCTTGACATGGGCGCCGAGGACGACGTTTCCAAGGACACCCTGCTTTTGCGCGACATTTTCATCTATCTGGAAAATCATATGTCCGAGCCCTGCACGCTCAAGGGCACAGCCGAGGCATTGGGCTATCACCCTGCTTACATCTCCAGATATTTCACCAAGATCGTGGGCCTTCCCTTTTACACCTACGTGCAGTCGATCAAGATGGATCGCGCCTGCTACCTGCTGCTCAACACCAAGGACAGCATTCTGTCCATTGCCATGCAATGCGGATTTACCACGCTGAGCAGCTTTAACCGCACCTTCCGCTTAATGCTGGGCATGACCCCCAGAGAATACAGACAGCGCACAGGCACTTTGGGCTGCGACGAATAAATGCATCGGATACTTTGCAAACAAAAGCCGAACCTGAATTGGTTTGGATAGCTTTTTGCACGGTATCCGATATTATTTTTTATAATATTTTTGCAGAAAGTAAAGATTTGCTCATTTTTTGTCATGGATGCATTAGAATCCCAAAAACAATTTTGTTATAATGAAAATGGAAAAATAATTTACTGATTCAGGAGGAATTCAATATGGCAAACAACCGTTACGTAGGCAGCTATCCCGTAATTGGCATTCGTCCCACCATCGACGGCCGCAGAGGCGTGCTCGGCGTACGCGAATCCCTGGAGGAACAGACCATGAACATGGCCAAGACCGCCGCAAAGCTCTTTGAAGAAAACCTCAGATACTCGGACGGCACACCCGTCAAGGTGGTCATTTCCAACACCACCATCGGCCGCGTGGGCGAGGCTGCAGCCTGTGCAGACCAGTTCCGCCGCCAGGGCGTTGACATTACCCTGACCGTCACCCCCTGCTGGTGCTACGGTGCCGAGACCATGGATATGGATCCCCATACCATCAAGGCGGTCTGGGGCTTTAACGGCACCGAAAGACCGGGCGCGGTTTATCTGGCATCCGTGCTTGCCACGCACGCACAGAAGGGCCTGCCCGCATTCGGCATTTACGGACATGACGTACAGGACTGCGACGACACCACCGTTCCCGAGGACGTCAAGGAAAAGCTGCTCCGATTTGGTCGCGCAGCCATTGCTGCCGCAACCATGAGAGGAAAATCCTACCTGCAGATCGGCTCGATCTGCATGGGCATCGGCGGCTCGATCATCAGCACCGACTTTATTGAGGATTACCTTGGCATGAGAGTGGAATCCGTGGACGAGGTGGAGATCATCCGTCGCATGACCGAGGAGATCTACGATCAGAACGAATACGAAAAGGCACTTGCATGGGTCAAGGCAAACTGCATCGAGGGCTTTGACAAAAACCCCGAACAGCTGCAGAAGACCCGCGCAGAAAAGGATGCCGACTGGGAATTTGTGACCAAGATGATGGTCATCATCAAGGATCTGATGAGCGGCAACCCCGATCTCCCCGAAACCTGCCGCGAGGAAATGGTTGGGCACAACGCCATTGCCGCAGGATTCCAGGGGCAGAGACAGTGGACCGACTTCTACCCCAACTGTGACTTCCCCGAGGCAATGCTCAACACCTCCTTTGACTGGAACGGTGCGCGCGAGCCCTACGTGCTTGCCACCGAAAACGATGTGCTCAACGGCATCGGCATGCTGTTCATGAAGCTTTTGACCAACCGAGCACAGATGTTTGCCGACGTTCGCACCTACTGGAGCGGTGAATCCGTACAGCGCGTGACCGGCTATGAAATAGATGGCAAGGCCAAGGATGCAAACGGCATTATCCACCTGATCAACTCGGGGGCTTGCTGCCTGGATGCCTCGGGCGCGGTCAAGGACGAGAACGGAAACGGCGTGATCAAGCCCTGGTACGAGATGACCGAGCAGGACATGAAGGCCGTGATGAACAGCACCACCTGGAACTACGCCGACCTTGGCTACTTCCGCGGCGGCGGATACTCCTCCCGTTTTGAAACACGCTGTGAAATGCCCGCGACCATGATCCGTCTCAATCTGGTCAAGGGTCTTGGCCCGGTGCTGCAGATCGCAGAGGGCTGGACGGTTGAGCTGCCCGAGGACGTTTCGGACGCGCTCTGGAAGAGGATCGACTACACCTGGCCCTGCACCTGGTTCGCTCCTCGCTGCGACGGCCGCGAGGGCTCTCCCTTCAAGACTGCATACGAGGTCATGAACAACTGGGGCGCAAATCACGGTGCGATCAGCTACGGCCACATCGGTGCAGATCTGATCACGCTTTGCTCCATGCTCCGTATCCCCGTTTGCATGCACAACGTGCCCGAGGATAAAATCTTCCGTCCCGCCGCATGGAACGCATTCGGTATGGACAAGGAAGGTGCAGACTACCGCGCTTGCGCAAGCTTTGGTCCCCTTTTCAAGAAATAATTTTTTGGAGCATTACATGCCAAAATCTGAACATTCGGCAAAGGCTGCCGATCCAGGCGCTGTACAAAGGAGGTTCAATCACGCAATCTCCTGTGTCAGCGTTGAAAACGGTGCTCCTTGCCTGTACATCAATCGGGAAAAGCAGACTCCCCTGGCGTACGTCACTTACCTGACCGAGCAAAATCGCTACGGCGATTTTGCCCGTGCGGGGTATCGCCTGTTCTCTCTTCCCGTCTTTTTCGGATTCAATCATCTCAACGAACACTCCGGACTTGACGTGTTCACCAAGGGCATCTTTGATCACCCTCAGCCCGATTTTTCGCGCTTTGACGCGGACATCGCACAAATTCTGGACGCATGTCCCGATGCGTACATTCTCCCCCGCATCAACGTCTCGCCAAGCCGGAGCTGGGAGCTTGCGCACAAGGACGAGCTGTGTGATCAGCGGCCCGATGGCACGCCCGGTCGCGTCAGCTTTGCATCCGACATCTGGGCCGCCGAGGTCAAGCGCGAGCTTGGCATCTTTATCGCGCACGTCATCCAAAACCGCTACGCGCCGCACATCGCGGGCTATCAGATCGCGGGCGGAAATACCGAGGAATGGTTGCCCTTTGACCAAAAGCACGGCATCAGCGATCTGCGCGCAAGAGAAAAATACGCGCAGTATCTGGAAAAGCACGGATTCGCGGACAGCAATCAATGCTTTTATCGCTTTTACTCCGAGCTTGTGGCGGGACGTATTTGCGAATTCGCCGCAGAGGTCAAAAGACTGACCGACCGCTCGGTGGTTGTGGGCAGCTTTTATGGCTACACGCTGGAATGTCCCGATCCCACCTCGGGTCACCACGCGCTGCGCATGCTGCTGGAATGCGAGGACGTAGATTTTCTCTGCTCCCCCGTTTCCTACTCCATGGTACGCGCACCGGGGCGCGATCATCCTTACATGACGCCCTTTGCCTCGATCCGTCAGCACGGAAAGCTGTATTTTTGCGAAAACGATACCCGCACGCACCTCTCTTACCCCGTCAACGACACCCCGTGGTACACCTCGCCCATCTGGTTTGGCCCCGAAAAATCGGCCTCGATGGACATCATCAAGCTGCACGCAGCCCGCGCGCTGATCAATCGGCACGCTGCCTGGTGGTTTGATATGTGGGGCGGTTGGTTTGCGGACGAGGATTACATGAAGCTTTTGCGGCAGCTGCGCGAGATTTTTGCCGAAAGCAGGGATATGCCTATCCAATCGGCCGCAGAGGTGGCGGTGTTTGTGGACGAGGAAGCGTACGCCTGTATGCAAGACCCGGGAGCGGCGACCTCGGTGTGCTGTCTGATCCGTGAAGCACTGGGCATGATGGGCACCCCCTACGATCTGTATCTCTGCTCGGATGCGGATGCCGTGCTGAGCAAATACAAGGCAGTCATTTCCCTAAGACCCGCAGATTCCCCGCTTGGCGACAGACTCTCCGCACTTGCCTATAACATGGGAAAGCCATATCTGGAGATCCGCCCGCAAAACGCCGATATCACCCCTGCCGACCTGCGCAGCTTTTTACGCAAGGCACACGTGTTCCTTTGGAGCACGCAGGACGCGGTGATCTACGGCAATTCCCATTACGTCCTTTTGCACGCCGTCAAGGACGGCACCTGTGTGCTCAACGTCCCGGGCAGCATGGATCTGCAGGACGTTCTCACGGGGCAGAAGCACTCCACGCAAATTGATTGCAAAAAGGGCGAGAGCTACCTGTTCCGACTCGTCACCTGAAAACTATGAATGGAGAGATTATATGAAAAATTCCACCAAAAAACGATTGATCAGCCTTCTTTGCCCCCTCTTGGGGCTTTGCCTGCTGATCGGCTGTACCCCCGCAGAGCAGCTTCCCGAAGAATCCACGCAGGAATTGACTGCTCCCGAGCAGACCACCGTCGAGGATAACACCGAGGGCGCAACCGAAAACACGACCGAGCAGACCACCGATGCTCCAACAGAGCCACCCGCGGAAGGCCCGGGTTGGGTACAGGATACCGGTAAGTTCAACGACGGTATCGTGGATTACGAAAAAGAGGAAGTGACCGAGATCATCGCTGCTTATCCCGACGATAAGATCGGACAGCTTATGAAGCCCGGTGACACAGGTGTACTCAATACATTCCATGCGGATTTTGAGGACAATGATCCTATCTGCGGCGGCGGGGCTTCCTTCCGCCAGCCCGGTTCTCTGTCGGCCACCCTGCCCGGAAATGTTGATTGTCGCGACGGCATGCTTTATGTTCCCTTCGATGCAAACTCCGCAACTCTGACCGGCACAGATTGGAACACTTGGTCACCGAATGTTTCTTCTTCCGTGAAGGACTACAAGCAATCTCAGCTCTCGATGGATTGGACCATTGTATCTGTAGGTGACGGCGCATGGCTGAACCCCATCTGGGGCTGTTATGTCAGCAACTACGCCGGTAAGATCCCCGATGGCCCCGGCGACGGTCTGTGGATCTCCTTTAATGCCGCCGGCAGCCGTATTCAGATCTATCACCCCGACGAGGCATGTTGGCCTGCTGCTTGGGCTTCGGTGCCTCTGGAGCAGGGGATGCTTTCAGGCAAGCACCACGTGGATATCGTCACATCGGGTGATTACTCCACCTACGTTTATGTGACCCCCGAGGGTACCGACACGGCACGACTGGTCTGTACGATTCGATTTGCCGATGGCAAGATCCGCGTATTCAATGAGGCTAATGAAATGATCGACGAGGCTGCTTGCACCACGAATTCCTTGCAGGGCGCGCATTTCTCGTTGTTCCCCCATGGAGGAGGTGCTGCTATGCTCGATAATCTGGATCTGTATGCGGCCACCAAGGGAGAGACCTTGACTCACACCAACGTGACCGCAACTCCCACCGAAGGAAACCGTCTCGGTCTTGACATCACAAACAAAAACGACTTGGTTTCCATCTGCTATTCCGTCTGGTTCGATGCCATTCTGGGTGTATCCGGCGGCAAGGTGGATAGCTTTTACAACGTAACCGAAGCCTTGGCAGGCAACCGGCAATGGGGCTCTTACGGCCAATTCCACTATTGGGCCAAGCCTGCAGAGGGCTATTACTCCAGCTCCAATA
>JAFQUG010000048.1 GCA_017408625.1 Clostridia bacterium
ACGAAATGCCCGTTACCGATGCAAGCCGTAAGGTATCCGATGTTATTGCAAGCAGACAGGCAAAGGGCGAATGGATATGCTCCGTGCCGTATGGATACGTTATCACCAACTCAAAGAAAATGACCTTCGAGGTGGATGAAGCGGCGGCAGAGGTCGTAAGAACGATATTCAAGCTCTATATTGACGGATACGGATACAAAAGAATTGCAAACCATCTGACCGACCAAAGCATTCCCACACCGAGAATGAGAGAAAAAGCTCGCAAAGAAGCGGCTGGAGATGAATACAAAGGCAAGGTTAGAGAGCAATGGAGCATCGTTACCGTGTCCGAAATCCTCTGCAACGATTTTTATATCGGCACGTTACGAGAGAGAAAGTTCCGCAGAAAGAAGATCAACGGAGCGGATGTAGCCCTTGATGAGAGCGAGCATATCGTATTTGAAAATCACCACGAGCCGATTGTGGATTACAGAGTATTTGCTACCGCACAGGAAATGCTCAAGCAACGCTCCACGAACCACTACCGAGGCGTAAAAAAATATGATAATACCTACTCGGGATTTATGTTCTGCGGTGATTGCGGAAGTCCGATGTTTGCTATGAGCCGTAAAGACCTTGCAGAAGCATACACTTGTGGAACGTATCACGTAAGAGGTCTTGCGGGATGCACCTCGCATCACGTGAGAGCCGACTTCCTTGATAAAATGTTGAAGCAGTATGTCAAGAGAGTACGGGATAACTCAGCAGCTATGCTTCGCATCCTTGAAGAAATGCTTAGCCACGAACAGAGAGCAACCGATAGCGGTATGCTTGCAGCCGATGAATTAAGGGCGCAGATCGAAGCGGAACGCGAAGAATTGAAATTGCTCGCCCGTCAGAAAATTCGTGATATGGCAAGGCACAAGGATAACGCGCAGGTGATGGAAGAAACCTACGATGCACTGATCGAAGAAGCCAATAATCGTATAGAAGGCTTGACCAATCAACTTGCCTTGGTAGCCGATACCACCAATACAATTGTAAAGGTTAACCGTGTAGCACGGTCGGTTATCGAGATATTCGACGATATCATCGAAAAGGATAAGCTTGACAAACACACGCTACACCTTATCATTGATCGAATTATCATATACGAGGATAACATCGAAATCAAGCTTCAAGCAGATGTTGACGAGCTTTTACGCACGGGAACGATTGAGCATATGAAGCACAACGAAGAAAGTGAAGTACCCGTAAATTTTAATTCGGACACGGAAAATATCGAAAGAGCCACAGAGGATTATTCCATAGTGGCAGCCCAATGCGCGAGGAATCAGCGCGATAAGGTTTTTCGTGTCAATGTTATCAGTGACGGTGACCCGCTGGAGATCTACACCGACCGCGAGGGTGAGGTCATTTTCAAAAAGTATTCCCCCATTGGGGAGCTGGCGGCCTTTGCCGCCGAATATGCCGAGACGCTCTATAAGACCTGTTCGCTCTCGGTCATCATCTGCGATCGCGATGCCGTGATCGCCACGGCAGGCGTTTCGCGCAAGGAATACGGCGACAAAACGCTCTCCGAGGCGCTGGAAAAGATCATTGAATCGCGCACGCTTTATATGCACCGAGAGGGCACCGATGCCGTTCCCGTGATCGCCGACGGCGGCAGTCACACCGTGCGCTGCGCCATGCCGATCCTGGCCGAGGGTGACATTGTCGGCTGTGTGGTTTCGGTCACCGGCGGTGAGCGCGACAAGGCAACCGTAAGCCCCGACGTGGAAAGCAAGCTCATTCAGACCGCGGCAGGGTTTCTGGGCCGCCAGCTCGAAAACTGATGAAAAAAACACCCCATTCACGCACGTTTGCGCGAATGGGGTGACCTTTTTTCTTCTTGACTTTATTGATCGGGCAAACCGTCTACCCGCTTTGCGGCGTTTTCCGCCACAACGAAAAGCGCAACGGCAACGATACCGTATGGCAAGGGGCAAAATTCACCGGGGTTTACCATGGACATGAGCAACAGGCCGAGATAGCACAGTGGGAAAACAAAGCTGTCGTCCTTGCGCA
Source organism: Clostridia bacterium (assembly GCA_017408625.1). The sequence continues at coordinate 2,047 of JAFQUG010000048.1, forward strand.
GCCGAAGCGCAAGACGCGCGCGCACAAAAAGCTGATAACCCCAGGCCAGCACACCGCAAATGCCCATCGCACCCAGCACCTGTGCGGGAAACATATGAAACCAGTTGATCGTGCCTTGCTTGCGGTTGAGCAGATCGTCGTTTCCAAGATACCCGAAGCCCGTACCGAAGATCGGTGCGTCACGGAAATTTTCCACGCTGCGGCGCAAAAGTTTCATGCGCCCTTCGTCGGCCACGGAAAAGTCAATATCCGGGCCGTACTCGAGCAGAGCCGCAGCACCGACCGTTACCGCCATTACCGTGAGGATCAGAGCCGTCCCGTTCCAAAGTCTGCGAATCGGCCGCTTTTCCGTGAGATAAAGCCAAAACAGCACGCAGATCAGCTCTGCGCTCCCCAGCACGATCGCGCCGCGCGATCGGGTCAGCAGCATCGCACCGTATACGGCAAAGCCAACGGGCATATATACATAGCATCGCTTGGCACACGCAAAGACCGCCGGCAGGCAGATCATCAGCATGGTCGAAATATTGTTGCTCCATTGGATCTGCGGTGGCCTCCAAAATTCGACCCATTCGGCTAAGTGCCAGATGCGGTAGCCCCAGACCACCAGAGCACACGCAATGCCCCATGTAACAAGATCGGCAAAGAAGGATCGCTGCTCCTCCTCGCCCCTGAGCTCCTGCTTAAACCAGAAATAAGCGAGCACCATGCCGGGGCCAAGTGCAAGCACGTTATACAGCGCGCTGGGCCGAAAATACTCCTTTGCCGTGATGGTAAAGAGCCCGGCCAGAAGCGTGGCGGCCGCCACCGCGCAAAGAGGCCACAGGGTATCGCCCCGCTCTCGGCAGGGATGCCTGCGTATAAAACGAACCACATATACACAAAGCGGCACTGCAACAAGAGGCAAAAACGGCAAGTAACCAACAAAGACCGCGGCCGAATTATAGCAAAAGATCAAAAGGACCGTGAGCAACAAAAAGGGCAAGATCCAATATCTTGCCCTCCCCGTTACCGCAAGGCCGACGGCGATCACCACACCCCACACGATCGCAGCGGGCGCGATACGCAGCGTCTCTCCGTGCGTAAAAGCAAGGGTGAAAAGCAACGCGGCGCACCATCCCACGCGCAGGAGCAATCCCACGCAGGCAAAACGGCTGCTTCGCATGCTTCTCACCCTTTCTGTCTATCGTTTGTTACTGTACTTGCCGGCTCTTCTCTTCCTCTCCCTCGGCCATTTCCTTATCGGCATGCTCTGCCGCGGGATCAAGAGCGTAATACGCATAGCGGCCGTAGCGGCTATAAGCACCGTACTTTCCGTAGCTACCCTTATATGCGTAGCGCGAGCCACCCTTGGGCGGGATCGCATTGATGACAAAGCCGACCAGGTTGGCGTGCATGGCCTGCAGCGTCTCCAAGGAATTGGAAACCGCGTTGAGATTGGAATATCCCGCACGCACGGCAAAAATATAGCCTGTGAGCGAATTCGCCAGAACGCCCGCATCGGTGGTCGCACAAATGGGGGGCAGATCGACCAGAATATAGTCATAACTCGCCGCAAACTCGGCAAGCAGGCGCTTCATACGCTCAGAAGCCAGCAGCTCGCAGGGGTTCGGGGGGATATGTCCGCAAACCATCAGATCCAGCCCATCATAGCCCG
>JAFQUG010000005.1 GCA_017408625.1 Clostridia bacterium
TGGGCATACGATATCGGCTTTGGCGGTCTGGACCACGTTCTGGCTTCCGGCGAAAACGTCAACGTATTCGTATTCGATACTGAGGTTTACTCCAACACCGGTGGACAGGCATCCAAGGCTTCCAACATCGGTCAGGTAGCTCAGTTCGCAGCTGCAGGTAAGGCAATCGGCAAGAAGAACCTTGCAGAGATCGCTATGTCCTACGGTTACGTATACGTCGCACAGGTTTCCATGGGCTACGATATGAACCAGCTGCTCAAGGCTCTGACGGAGGCTGAGGCTTACAACGGTCCTTCTCTGATCATCGGTTACGCTCCTTGTGAGATGCACGGTGTCAAGGGCGGCATGCAGAACTGCCAGCTCGAGATGAAGAAGGCTGTTGAGGCAGGCTACTGGCAGACCTTCCGCTACAACCCCACTCTGGAGTCGGGCAAGCTGAGCATCGACTGCAAGGCTCCCACTGCAAGCTACGTTGACTTCATCAAGTCCGAGGTTCGTTACGCTCGTCTGGCACAGGCGAACCCCGAAAGAGCTGCAATGCTGTTTGACAAGGCTGAAAAGGCTGCAGCAGCTAAGTTCGAAAGACTTGAAAAGATGGGTAAGCTGTACGAATAATTTCGTAAATAACCAAATATACAAAAAGGCGTGCTTCGGCACGCCTTTTTGGTTTGGGGCAAGGGGAACGAAAATTGTCCGTCCGTAGGGGAGGAATATTTGCTTGCAAATATTCCTCCCCTACGACAATACACACTCATATTTTCTTTCTTCCCCAAAATCCGACAATTTATTGACAAAGTGCGATTTTTACTATATAATTATTGTATATTTTTTCTGAAAGGAGCGGGACTCTTTGAAGCTTGTCATTAAATATTTGAAACCGTTCGGGATCTCTCTCCTGATCGGCTTTTGTATCAAGGTTGCAGGTACGCTGGCAGAGCTTGCGCTGCCCTATATTCTGTCGCACATGCTGGACGTGGTCGTGCCCAAAAACGCGTCGGCGGGGAATTTGACGCCCGTGTTTGTCTGGGGCGGCGTCATGCTTTTGTGCGCGGTGGCAGCCCTGGTGCTCAATATCCTTGCCAACCGCATGGCTGCCCGCGTGGCAAAAAATGCGGCGCAACAGGTCAGACACGATCTGTTTGCCAAGACCATGCGTCTGTCGCCCAAGCAGACCGATGCCTTCGGTATTCCCGAGCTTGAGACCAGACTGACCTCGGATACGTACAATATTCATCATTTTCTGGGCATGATCCAACGCATCGGCGTGCGCGCGCCCATCCTCCTGATCGGCGGCATCACCATGTCGTATTTTCTTGACTGGAGACTTGCGACCGTCATGGTGTGTCTCTTGCCCTTTATCGGCATTTCGGTATTTTTCATTTCTCGTCGCGGTGTGCCGCTGTACACCGCCAGCCAAAAGGCGGGCGACGATATGGTGCGCGTGGTGCGTGAGGATATCGGCGGTATCCGCGTCATCAAGGCACTTTCCAAAAAGGAATACGAGCGCGCAAGATTTGACCGCGTCAACCGCGCGTTGGTAAAAAATGAAAAGAAGGCCGCGCTGACCATGGCCCTGACCAACCCTCTGATCACCATCCTGCTCAACGCGGGTCTTGTGGCTGTGGTATTGGTGGGTGCATTTTTGGTGGATGCGGATCTGAGTAAGCAGGGAAGAATTATTTCCTTTATTCAGTATTTCACGCTGATCTCCAATGCCATGATCGTCATCAACCGTATTTTTATCATGACCACCAAGTGTCTGGCGTCTGCCAACCGTATCGGTACGGTCATGTCGGCAGCAGACGAGCTTGTGCCCGATCCCAAGGGCCTGCCGCTGCCCACGAGCGATCATATTGTGTTTGAAAACGTGTCCTTTTCCTATAACGGCGAGCAGAACGACCTGGAGGATATCTCGTTCTCTCTGCCGCGCGGTGCAACTCTTGGTATCATCGGTGCGACGGGCAGCGGTAAGAGCACGCTGCTGCGCTTGCTGCTTCGCAATTATGACCCGCAAAAGGGCAATATTTACGTAGGCGGAAAAAATATCCGCGCCATGAAGCATGAGGAGCTGTGTGCCATGTTCGGTACGGCCATGCAGAATGACTTTTTGTATGCTGACACAGTTAAGGAAAATATTTGCTTTGGCCGCGAGATTTCGGACGGGGATCTGGCCGTGTCCATTCGCGTGGCACAGGCTGAGGAGTTTGTGTCCGCGTTCCCCGAGGGCGTGGAGCACGAGCTGACCAGTAAGGGCACCAACGTCTCGGGCGGTCAGCGGCAAAGACTTCTGATTGCAAGAGCACTGGCAGGCAAGCCCGAGATTCTGATTCTGGACGATGCATCCTCGGCTCTTGACTATAAGACCGACGCGGCTTTGCGCCGCGATCTGCGCCTGAACTTCGCCGATACGACCACGGTCGTGGTGGCGCAGCGCGTCAGCTCGGTCATGCATGCCGATCTGATCCTGGTTCTGGACGAGGGTAAGATCATAGGCAAGGAAACCCACGAGCAGCTGCTGGGGAGCTGCGAGGTCTACCGTGAGATCCGCGATTCGCAGATGGGAGGTGCTTTGCTTGAGTAAGCCGCAAGTTGAAAAAACTCCCATGACCCCCGCGCAGCGCAGACGAACGCTGCTGCGCATCTGCCGCTACATGTTCCGCTATCCGGGTCTTGTACTGTTGGCGTTTGCCTTGATGATGTCGGCAAACGTGCTGGCTTTGGCGGGTCCCAAGCTTTCCGGCCTTGCCATTGACGAGATTGTGGGCCCGGGCGAGGTCAATTTTGAGCGTGTCTTCCTGTTTTGCGGACTTTTGATCGCGTTTTATATCGCGTCGGGCATCATGTCGTATCTGTTGTCCATTGTCATGGTCAATCTTTCTCAGCGCATTACCTACACCATGCGCAAGGAGGTCTTTGACCATCTGACCGACCTGCCCGTCGGATTTTTCGATTCGCACCAGACGGGTGAGATCGTCAGCCGCCTGTCTTACGACATTGATACGCTTAACGCGTCTCTTTCCAACGACGTGCTGGCCATTTGTGCCAACTCGATCACGGTCGTCGGCTCGATGATCATGATGCTGACCATTTCCCCCGTATTGATTCTGGTCTTTGTGATCACAGTGCCCATCTCCCTGATCTTTACCAAGTATAAATCCACGCATATCCGTCCCCTGTTCCGCAAGCGTTCGGCAAAGCTGGGCGAGCTCAATGGCTTTGCCGAGGAGATGCTGTCGGGGCAGAAGACCATTCGTACCTACGGCAAGGAGCAGGTCATTACCGATCGCTTTGATTTGCGAAACGAGGAGGCCTGCGGCGCGTATTACAAGGCGGATTATCACGGCTCTGTCATTGGTCCCACGGTCAATTTCGTCAGCAATCTGTCGATCGCGCTGATCACGCTCTTAGGCAGTATTTTCTATATGTTCTCACTGGGCGGTACGGTCACAAATCCGTTATTTATCATCGGTCTTGGTGACGTGGGCGCATTTGTGCAGTACGCGCGCAAGTTTGCCGGCCCGATCAATGAGTTTGCCAACATTTTCTCCGAGCTGCAGAGCGCGCTTTCGGCGGCCGAGAGAGTGTTTGGTGTCATCGACCAGGCACCCGAGCCCGCCGACAAGAGAGGCGCAGTGGTGCTGGATGCCAAGGGTCAGGTCACGCTGGACAAGGTCGAGTTTGGCTACGTGCCGGACAAGCAGATCTTGCACGGACTCTCTGTTAAGGTCGAGCCGGGTCAGACGGTTGCCATTGTCGGACCGACGGGCGCGGGCAAGACCACCATCATCAATCTGCTCATGCGCTTTTACGATATCGATGCGGGCGAGATCACCTTTGACGGCATTCCGATCACCGACGCTACGCGCGACAGCCTGCGCAAGAGCTTTACCATGGTATTGCAGGATACATGGCTGTTTGGCGGCAGTATTCGTGACAATATTGCGTACGGGCGAGAGGATGCAACCGATGAGGAGATCGTAGAGGTGGCCAAGAAGGCCAAGATTCATCACTTTATTATGTCGTTGCCGCAAGGGTATCAGACCCAGCTTTCGGATGGCGGCGTCAACCTTTCCAAGGGGCAAAGACAGTTGATCACCATCGCACGCGCCATGCTTTCCCGCGCGCCCATGCTGATCCTGGACGAGGCGACCAGTAACGTGGACAGCCGCACCGAGCATCAGATCAACGATGCCATGATGGCATTGATGAAGGGAAAGACCTGCTTTGTGATCGCGCACAGACTTTCCACCGTGCAGCATGCGGACAATATCCTGGTCGTCAAGGACGGCAATATCATTGAAAGCGGCACGCACGAGCAGCTGCTGGCGTCGGGCGGATTCTACGCGTCTCTTTACGGCGCGCAATTTGTCAACTAAGAGATGCAAAAAAGCATTGCAAATTTGATTGCAGTGTGATATGATGAATATAGTACCCCACAAAACAATATTTTGGAGGAACGAACCA
>JAFQUG010000049.1 GCA_017408625.1 Clostridia bacterium
ACCGCTGCATTCCCCTCTGCTTGCGGCAAGACCAACCTTGCTATGCTGATCCCCCCCAAGTTCTACACCGAGCAGGGCTACAAGGTTGAGTGCATCGGCGACGATATCGCTTGGCTGCGCGTGGGCGAGGACGGCAGACTGTGGGCTGTCAACCCCGAGAACGGCTTCTTTGGCGTCGCTCCCGGTACCAATGCACAGTCCAACCCCAACGCGCTGGCTTCTACCATGCGTGACACCATCTTCACCAACGTTTGCCACAATCTGGACAACAACACCGTTTGGTGGGAAGGCCTTGATAACGATCCCCCCAAGAACGCGCTCAACTGGAGAGGCGAGGTCTGGGATTACACCAAGTACGATAAGAATGACAAGGTCGGCACCTCGGGTGCTCACCCCAACTCCCGCTTTACCGCAATGGCTACCAACTGCCCCTGCCTGTCCGAGGCTTACTACAAGCCCGAGGGCGTGCCGGTAAGTGCCATCGTATTCGGCGGCAGACGCGCAAAGACCGCTCCCCTGGTTTACCAGTCCACCTCCTGGCAGCACGGCGCATTCGTAGGCTCTATCATGGCCTCCGAGACCACCGCAGCCGCTGCAGGTGCCGTTGGCGTGGTTCGCCGCGACCCCATGGCTATGCGTCCCTTCGTGGGCTACGATATGGGTGAGTACTTCGGCCACTGGCTCAAGATGGGTACCACCATCCCCAATCCCCCCAAGATCTTCCACGTCAACTGGTTCAGAACCGATGCTGACGGTCACTTCATCTGGCCCGGCTTTGGCGACAACATGCGCGTGCTTGCATGGATCCTTGACCGCTGCGAGGGCAAGGTAGGCGCGACCATGTCTCCCATCGGTTACCTGCCCCTGCCCGAGGACATTTGCACCGAGGGTCTGGAAGGCATTGACACCGAGACCATCCGCGACCTGCTCAGCGTTGACGTTGACTCCTGGCTGGAGGACGTACAGAACATCCGCGACTTCTATGCACAGATCGGCGATAGCGTTCCCGCAACCATGCACGCAGAGCTGGATGCGCTGGAGGCAAGACTGCTGGCTGCAAAGTAAGCTTTGCTTCCAAATGCAGAATAAAAAAAGCGTTACAGGGACCGACGTCATGCCGCAAGCGGCGAACGGTCCGGAAAATGCAGAATGCAAAATAAAGTTAGAAAACCCTTGCTTTTGCAGGGGTTTTCTTTTTGTTTCGGATTGTTTTTTGATTGACATGCCAAGAATTCTGTGCTATACTGCAATTGTAATCAAGATTTTTTAAATTTTTTCAAAAACCTCGGAACGTTTTCTCAAAAATTGCGACTATATAAGTGAAGAACGTTTGTGTAACAAGCCCTGTCACGATACATGATAAGGAGGCAATATGAATTACGCATTTTTTGATACAGACATTTTAACCGGAAATGAAGACTACGATATTGTGGGTGCAGATTATGAGGAACTGATTCACACTTGTTTTCGGTATTCTGAATATTTCAGCGTTTGGTTTTCACCGCATGTTCAATGGACGGAAAAGCTCAAGCCTTATGAGATAAACGTTGATCCTGCCTGCTTTGAGTACGCGCCACCGTGCGATTCCAAACCATCGCATATTGCCGATATTGTAATCCATTTGCATTTCTACCGCATTTGCCCCGAGCTGTATCAGATTTTGATTGAAAACACGCACAGCGTTTGGGACGGATGGAATTATGATGAACCGGCATTGAAGCATTTTTACAGATCCGACGGGAGTTGCTTTTTTATGAGTTATGAGCACGAAGGCAACTGCGTTTTCTACCTGCGGGATGGAGAAGACGTGTCCTGTGTGGTCGGCAAAGAACACTGGTACCGAGAGGACGAGCTATGGCCGAATGCATTATGGTCGCCACGGCCGGATGTTTATCGTCCGTTGATTCAATAGCATTCGGGTCGCGTCACAGGGGACAGTCCTCAGTAACGCTGCGCATCACAGAGAACCGTCCCCTGTAACACTCGGTGACTGCAAACCGAACACTTTTTGAATTTTACCATTCTCCGAAAAAAAACACCATTCGCGCGAACAATTTTTGCAATGCAAGTGTTACCGGGGACGGTTCTCCGTGACACCTTGGTGTTACCGAGAACTGTCCCCTGTGACGCGCGAAACCGTATTCTGCATTTTTCCACTCCCCTCTTGAAAAGTCCGCGGTTTCGTTGTATAATAGATATATACGATTCAAGGAGGCTGCCATGAAACTGACTTTTCTCGGTACGGGTGCTGCCGATTGGGATATCAACCAATTTGACAACATGCCCGAATTCCGCCGCTTTTCCTCGGCCCTGGTCAACGACGACTTGCTGATCGATCCCGGCCCGCACGTATTCCATTTTGCCGAAAAGAACGGCACGCCCGATCTGCTTGACGGCGTCAAGAATATCATCGTCACGCACTCGCACGGCGATCACTTTTGCCCCGAAACCGTGGCACAGCTGTGTGAAGGCCGTGACTGCACCATCTGGTGCGCCCCCGAATGCATGAAGGAGCTGAATGCCGCGCTTGGAAACGAGGCTGCCTTTGGCATCAACTTCCGCTCGACCGAGATCGGCAAGACCTACGAGATCGGCGACTACCGCATCACTCCCTTGCGCGCCAACCATTTTGCCACACCCGGTGAGATCGCGCGCGTTTATCTGATCGAGCGTGACGGCCGCATTCTGTTCTACGGCTGCGACAGCGCGTGGCTGCCCACCGAGACCTGGAACTTCATGCGCGATAAGCCCATCAACACGCTGGTCATGGAGCTGACCTGCGGCGAGATCGCCACCTACGATTGGCGCATTTTTGAGCACAACACGCCCGAAATGCTGCAGATCATGCTGACCATGTTCAAAAAGTACAACCGCTTTGCGCCCGACGTCAAGTATTACGTCTCGCACATGGCACGCACGCTGCACGGGGATCACGCGTCGGTCGTGCGCCTGCTTGAGCCCATGGGCATCACGCCCGCATACGACGGCATGCAAATTGAAATCTAAAACACAGAGATAAGGAGAGAGAGTATGGCAAACAAAATCAGAGTCACGGCCTGGAACGAATTCCGCCACGAAAAGCACAATGATTACGTCAGATCCATCTACCCCGAAGGCATTCACGCGCTGATCAAGCAGTTCCTTGAGACCAACGACGATATTGAGGTCACGCTGGCAGCCCTGGACGATCCCGACAACGGACTTCCCGACGAGGTGCTCAACAACACCGACGTGCTGATCTGGTGGGGCCACATGGCGCACCACGAGGTCCCCGACGATCTGGTAGAGCGCATCCGCCACAGAGTATATACCAAGGGCATGGGCCTGATCGTGCTGCACTCGGGTCACC
>JAFQUG010000050.1 GCA_017408625.1 Clostridia bacterium
AGCGGCCGCGGGAAAAGGGGCCGTGCGATGAGATTGGAACAGTAATATATTTGTTCGCTTTGTTAGCCCAAAACTCATAGGAGTTACGATGCATTTTTTCTTTTCCAATTTGCATACACAGCCCCTTTTCCCGCGGCCGCTTGCGTCGCTGTGCTCTGCTGCGCTGCGGGTCCTCTTCCCCTTCGGGGACGCCTTTGCAGCGCGCATCCGTGTTTTACGCATTATCCCCGTGGGCAGGAATAAAAAATGCTGCCCGAGGGCAGCATTTTTAGATAATATCAAAGCTCCTCGGCGTAAGGATTTTTATATCCCTCGCCATAAATTTCGGTTGCTTTGGTCACGATCAGGAAGGCGTGCTTGTCCTCTTGCTTGACCACGTCGCGCACCAGGGGATACTGGTGATTGTGCAGCACGCACAAAAGCACCTTTTTGTCCTTTCTTGTGTAAGCACCCTCACCGTGCAAAAGCGTGACGCCTGTTTCCACCTCTTTCATCAGACGTTCGGAAACAGCCTCGGGGGAGTCGGTGATAATATACACCATCTTGGCGTTATCCTTTCCGTAAAGCACCATATCCAGCACGGTGGAGTTGGTAAATACGGTGACGGCAGCATACATAGCGACCAGAACGTCGTGGAACACGATCGCGGAGATTACGATCACACTCGTGTCCAGCACCAGATACAGCACACCCGTTTTCATGTGACGGAACTTTCTGCGCAGCAGCTTGACGATGATATCAAAGCCGCCGGTCGATCCGCCGCCACGGAATACAAGGCCGATGCCAAGTGCTACCAGCGTACCGCCGGCTGCTGCAGCGATCAGCAAATGGTCGTGCATGTCGGGGATCAGATGCGAAAAGCCTCGCGCAACCAACTCAATCACGGCCGAGGAGAGCGCGGTTGCATACAGCGTGCCCATCAGAAAGCTGAATTTGAATACGATCAGACCAAGGATCATCAAAGGGATGTTGATCAAAAAGATCCAGACACCCGTACCAAGCTGGAATTCACCGAATCGGACCAGGCTGTTGAGAATGATCGAGATACCCGAAACACCGCCGGGGGCCAAATGGTTGGGATCGAGAAAGGCGGCAATGCCGATGGCGTAGATCACGGATCCAACGGTCAGGAGCAGATAGTTTTTCAAAACTGTTAGCAGCTTATCGTGAGATTTTCTTTTCAAATCAGGCATTTTCCGTCACCTCCATCCCAATTCGCTCGGGTTCGTTTCCACCCGGGGCGGTTTTACGGTATTCACTGGGCGACATGCCCACCTGTTTGATAAAGGCGCGGTTAAAGGTGCGCAGCGTGCCAAAGCCTACCAATGTGGAAATTTCGGTGATGCTTTTGTTGGTCCTGCGCAAGTATCGGCAGGCCTCGGAAACGCGCAGGGCGTTGATGTAGTCGTTAAAGCCCGTACCGATTTTGCTTCCAAACAGGTGAGAGATATAGTATTTACTCAAGTGCAACTCCTCTTCCAGCGTGCTCAGTGTCAGCTCGCGGCTGTAATTCTGTGCACAGAAGGAAACGATGGAGCGCAGCGTTACAGAATCCGTTTGATTGCTCTCTCGGAAGGTCATGCGGGAGAGAAGCTCACCGAAGAAGGCAAGCAGATAGCCCTTGGTAATGGCGTCGCGGTAGTCGGCGGGCATGTCCTCGGTGTGCGAGAGTGTCATGAGCAGCTCGTGCATGTAAGGGTCATTACCCACACCGCGTACAATGGGACTGATAGGGGCAGCACCCGAAAAGCTGCGGGAAAGCTCGGGCAAAAGATCGGGATTGATGATGAATAAAAGGTACTTTTCCTTTTCTGCAGGGTCGTAGCGGTGCACTTGGTTGGGAAAAACCAGCAGCACGTCACCGCTTTCGATGGTGTATTCTCCGGTATCCACCGTGCAGGTGGTGCAGCCCTCCAACATATACACCATTTCCAGGTGATAGTGCAGGTGGGCACCGAACGCCAGCGGATATCGGCCGGAAAGCGCGTTGCGACATGAAAAGTCGCCCTTTTTGTTTTCGTACATTGCGCCCATGTTGCTTACCTCGTCTTTTTATAGCGGCGCAGCTTGATCTTGCCCTTGGAGACGTTCCAGAAGATATTGGCAATGATGGCAGGCGCACCGTATTTGCGATAGAGGAGATAGACAAGACCTGCGATCAATGCAAGCACTGCCAGCACCGAGACGATGATAATGATCCATTCGTAGAACTGAACGCCGACCGAGCCGTACATCTCCACACGGTCCAAAAGCAACGTGCAAGAGCCTTCTTCTTCAAGCTCGGGAGCTTTGAGCTGGATCGAAACGGTGATAGGATCATCTCCGTCTACCAGAGAGGTGAATTCGGAGACGTCAAAGTATACGATCTGCCAGGTGTTAGCGGCAATTTCGGTGACCTCCTCGTAAACCACCTGCTCGTTGCCTGCAGAGACTGTGGACGAGCCCTGCTTGACCAGTCGCAGCTTGAGACTGACCGGAGCCTCGGTATCTGCATCTGCGCAAAGAGTCAGTGCCAGCGTCTTGATGCCCTTGATATCCGAGCCCTGCAGCGTGGTATTGGAAATGCCCGTATAGGTCTGCGGCTGCATGTAATTCAGATGCGCGTTGAGTACCGGCCAGCCAAGAGCGGCATTGCGGCTGAGCTCCAGGTAAGAAATGCCCTCGGAGGGAGTAAAGCTGCAGGTCGTGCCATCGGTAAAGGAGAAGAGCACGCGACTCTTGGAGGAGGGAGCACCTGTGACGTCCGCGCCGGTCACAAACCGACGTGTAGCGGCCTTGGCGGACTGTGCGCTGTAAAGAGAGCTCCAGCCGGGAACTGCAGAGGAAATGCCGATGGCATCCAGCGCAGAGGTGTCCTTGGTATCAATGGTCATAAAAACGTTGTAGAGTGCGCGACGCTCGGTCATAATGCCCTTGTTGTCGGTATCCCAGAGACCGGAGTCCGAAATCAGGCTTTGTGCGTCGGTGTGTGCCGAATAGATCAGCGCATCCACGTGGCCGTTTTCCAGCACCTTGTAATAGGCATATGCATAGGATGCTGCCTGCTCCTGCTGGCTCTTGCCCGGGGCAACCTCAAAGTCGCTGATGATGGCGTGGCGGCGGCTGCCTTCATAGTAGTGATCGGGATCAGCCATCCAGGTAAAATCAGAGAAGTGAGCGGGGGAAAGCTTGAGCGCGCTTGCGTTCTCCTCCGACCACGTGGGGTCTGCGTTGCCCGTGCCGTAGGCATAGGCGGAAACAGCTACGCTCCAGTCAAAGCTGCCGCTGTAGGCGGATTCAATATTGAATTGGTCCAAAAAGTAATGGGTCGTCCAATCGGTTTTGGAGGAAAGAGATTTGGTATCGGCCAGGTTGTTGCTGACGGATACGTATACGCGACCGTTTGCATAGTGGGATTTGAGCGTGGAATGCGCCAGGCGCACAAGTGCTTGATAGCGGGAAACGTATTGATCAAATTCCACAGAGCCTACGTAGTTGTTGGAGCTTGCCTCGTTGACGCTGCGGCCGACGATCAGTGCACCGCAAAAGCCGTGCTGTCCCGAAGGATCGGTGTATCGGTCGGTGATGAAATCAAGGAAGCCGGCCATCAGCGAGGCGCTTTGCTCGTCATCCATCCAGATGCCATAGGCGCGTGCCTTGCTTGCGGGTTCACTGACTGCATACAGGCAGGAGACCAGAGAATTGGCCTTGTCGGGAGCGGTACGCATGCGCAGGCGCAGATAAACGATCGCACCCTGTGCCGTATATTCGGTGACCTGCTTGTCCAGTGTCTCAAGCGCACCGCGGTCCAGATAATAGGTCTGTCCGTCGTACACGTATGAGATCGCACTGTCGGTATAGGCATCAAGGATCAGCACCGAGGGGTCAAGCTCGACGACCGCGTGCGAGATACCGAGATACGCAGCATCCGAGGAAACGGTTGCATGCAGACCCTTGATCGAATCTGCCTTTGGAAAATCCGCGGTGTTCTCAGCCAGGTCGGATACGTTGGAGACGTATACGGGCGAGGTCAGAAGCACGTAGGAATCCAAGGTTTTATTGTAAACCGCAACGGCAAAGGCGCAGTGCAGGCGGGAGTGTGCCTGCAGATTGCCCTCGGCGTAAAGAGAAAGCGAGAACTTGGGCGAGGTGGACATACTGCTCTCTGCCACAGGCTTTTTGCCCGCAAGATCCTCTGTGGTCTCTCCGGGCTCAAGCGCCATCAGATAGAGCTTTTGCGTATAAATGCTCGTGTTCTTGAAGGTTTCCAGATCTGCCTCGGTCAGCGCGGCCTTGACAGAGATCTCTGTTCCTTTTTTGTTCAAGGTGACGTCAGTCACGCAGCTCTCTGTCACCTCGACCTTATCGCCGCAGGCAGTCAATGTGAGCGTCAGCAGCAGAAGTACAAAGGCGATACTGAGAATGGACAACGTTTTTTTCATACTTTTCCTCCAAATTGAGCTTTATCATTCCTGATCTTGATGGTAAATGCGAGGTACGCGCGCAGTGACAAGGCAGGGAACCTCGTATGCGATCGAATTTGCGTGCTTGGCAAGCGAGGCGAGTGACTGCACGTCGTTGCCGAACAAGGTGACCACGTCGCCAACCTTGCATGGCAGGTCGGTGACGTCGATCATGCAAAGATCCATGCAAATACGGCCAACCATGCGCGCGGTCCTGTCGCCCATGGCTGTGTGCACGGTTACGTCTGTGTCAGCATACGCGCGACGCCAGCCGTCCGCATATCCTGCCGAGAGCGTGGCAACGGTTCTATCACGCTCGGCGCGGTAAAGTGCACCGTATCCCACAGGCTCGCCCGCGGCAACCGTGTGGAGCTGAATGATTTTTGTTTGCAGACGCATGACCGGGCGCAGCTGCTCTGCAGGAAAAAGATTGCACCCGGGATTTCTGTCGACTTCCGGGGGGATGACGGGAGCTACGCCGAAGAGTAACGCACCGATGCGAACGCCGTCGAGGTATGTCTCGGGATAGCGCATACAGCCGGGGCTATTGCATGCGTGGCATACGGGCGGGCATTTGCCGCGCGACTCAAGGCCTTGCTTGACAGAGAGAAATCGCTGCCACTGCTCGTAGCAGAAGTTACCGCAATCAGCGTCGGAGAGATGGGTAAACAGTCCGCAAACGTCAAAGGCGTCGCAGCTGTCGGTCAGAGCGCACACTGCTTCCACGGTTTCGGCAGCCTGCTCGGTGGTAAAGGCGGGATAGCCGATACGGTGCATCCCGGTATCCACCTTGACGTGCACGGCAAGCTTGACGCCCGCTGCCTTGGCGGACACATGCAAATCCCTTGCAAATTCAGGGGAAAACAGTGTCTGTGTCAAGTGATGCTGATGTAACAGCGCGGCGTATGCAGGGTTTGTGTAGCCAAGGATCAGGATTTCGGAGACCTGATTCTCGGCCTTTTCAAAATCAGCAAGTGCCTGTCTGATAGCAACGCCTTCTTCTGCAGATGCCACGGCAAAATGGCGGCAGCCTGCACGGTACAGCGCGCATGCACAAGGCTCAATGCCATGCCCGTAGGCATCTGCCTTGATGACTGCAATGGCGACCGAGTCGGGGTTTTGCTCTTGTATGTAATTTTTGGAAACGACGTAGTTATTGACCAATGCGTCAAGGTCGATATGAGCCCACACACGGTGATTGTCAACGGATGCGGGCAGGAATTGATCTATTTGCTTCACAGAGAGTGCCTCCTGTAGGTTTCTTTTCTTAGTATATCACAACAAGACAAATATTGCAACATGTCCGAGGGAAGATTTTTGAGAATTTTTAGGAGATAGAGATTTTGAGATTTCCGCTTCACCGCTCCTTCACCTCAAGAAAAAGGAGCAGGCAAATTACCTGCTCAATATTTCTTTTACTGTTTGATCAATGTATGAACATACTCCGTAAAAATTCTTATCAATTTGCTGATTTGTGATTCGAATGACCAGCAAATTATACTTTTCAAGTCTTTCCGTCCGATATTGATCTTTTTTCATGCCCTCGTCGGAATAATGCTGTGATCCATCCACTTCAATAACCAATCTTGCATCTTTACAGTAAAAGTCAGCAATAAAATCGTCAATCATTTGCTGCCTTCTGAATTTGACAGGATAGGAGTGCAGAAAATCATACCATAAATGGTTCTCATGCCTTGTTGAGTTTTTTCTCAGGTTTCTTGCTAACGTTTTGTTTTTACCATTATACGGCAGTGGCATGATAAAAGTCCTTTCTGTTTTTCTCCATTATATCATGGGTGTGGAGAAAAAACAAGATTGTAAGGAAAAAACTTGACCGACGTGAGAAAGGAGCGGTGAAGTGGGAACCCCCACCACCGCAA
>JAFQUG010000051.1 GCA_017408625.1 Clostridia bacterium
ACCGATGACCACGGCACGGTCTCCCTCCACCGCGGCATCCGAATCCCCAAAGGTGGCGGTCTTAAGACCGTAAGCATTGATCTGGATCACGGCAAGATCGTCGATCTCACTCATTCCGATCAGTGTCGCGTCATACGTTCTCCCGTTATACAGCTTGACCGTGATCTGTTGTGCATTAGCAACCACGTGCGCGTTGGTTGCAATATAGCCGTTACTTGTCATCACGATGCCCGTGCCGGTCCCCCTTTGGGTTGCGGTACGAACGGAGATGGCCACCACGACCTCCTTGCCCCTCTCGGATATCTGCTGTAAGGACAGCGCCTGTCCGTCTGCATCGCCCGTTTGGATCGTTCCTCCTTGCCCTTCGGGAGCGTCAAAGCCACCGAGGGCCAGCGCGGCGATCAGAACGCCCAGCGTCAGGACAAAGCATACGCTCATGACCACGGCAAAGGTAACAACGCCCGAGCGGCGACCCTTTCTTGCTTCCTGCTCGTCCTCCCTCAGCTGCCGACGGTAGTCCCACTCGTAAACGGTCTGCGGCGCTGCCGCGTCGGGCTCTTGCGTATCGCCGGAAGCCTGGGCGTCGCTTTCACAGGGATCGTCGCTATCGTTTACCGACAGCTCCCTTTCATCTCTTTCATCATTCATAGTACGCTCTCCTGTATTTCATTTCCTAAGGCCGGTCAGATCCTGGGCAGGTCCTCCTCCGTCAGCGTAAAGCTGAATTTGCAGTCCTTACCCTGGGCGCTGCTGGCCCATATATCCTCACCGTGAGCCGCAATGATCGTCTTGCAGATGTAAAGTCCCAACCCTACGCCGTTTCTATCCAGTCCGCGGCTCTTGTCCCCCTTGTAAAACCGTTCAAAAACGAAGGGCAGATCCTCGGCCGCAATGCCTGCACCCTGATTATAGACGGAGACCTGCAGCTTGTGCTTTTTGTCCGGCAGGCGACTGACCGTCACCACGAATGCGCCGCCCTCTGACGAGAACTTGACCGCATTTTCACAAATATTGTAAAATACCTGATATATGGCGTCATGGTCCGCCGACACCAGCATGTTTTCCTCATCACAAACGAACTCAAGCTGAAGCTGCTTTTCCTCAATACGCTGCTCCAGAGAAATAATGATCTGTCGCCCCATTTCACAAATATCAAAGGGCTTTTTGACAAACTTTCTCTCTCCCGCCTGGATACGCGAAACGTCCAAAAGCGAGGAGACCAACCGCGCCAGGCGGTGTACCTCGGTCGAAATGACGCCAAGATAGTGATCCTGCTTTTCCGGCGGAATGACCCCGTCCCGAATGGCATCCACGAAGCCGGCGATGGTGGTCATGGGCGTTCTCAGCTCGTGAGATACGCTTGCCATAAATCCGCCTCTGAGCTTTTCCAGGTTCTCCAAGGACTGTGCCATCTGGTTAAAGGCAATGCCAAGCTCGGCGATCTCGTCTTTGCCGTGGACGACCACGCGACGCTCAAAATTACCGCCCGCAAACTCCTTTGCGGCGCGGCGCATATCCCGCAGTGGCGAGCTGACACGTTCAGAAATAAAATAAACGGCGATCAGCGCAGCCAGCATGATCCAAAGGCTTGCCATCACGACAGCCCTGGCAATGGCGTTAAGAAAGCCGATCCAATGCGTCGTTGGGACGCAAACGACGAC
>JAFQUG010000052.1 GCA_017408625.1 Clostridia bacterium
ATACGGCGAAGAAGATCAAGTCCTCTTTTGCAGTAAAAGGTAATCACGGAGAGCACCTTGCCACAAGACCGCCGTTGGGCTACAAGAAGGATGAGAAAAATCCAAACAAGTGGATAATCGATGAACCTGCCGCAGAAATCATACGAAAGATTTTTAAACTTTGTGTTAGCGGTATGGGACCTCAACAAATTGCGAAGCAATTAGAAGCAGAAAAAATCTTAACGCCTACCGCTTATCTCTACCCCCTGTTTGGCGAGCTTGGTGACAGAGATCCTTACCATTGGGATCATAACACCATCGGCAAAATTCTTGAACGGCAAGAGTATGTCGGCAACACGGTCAACTTCAAAACTACCGCTAAAAACTACCGAAGCAAAAAGCGTGTGATGAACGACAAAGATAATCGAAAGACCTTTGAAGATACACATCCCGCTATTATTGATGCGCATACTTTTGAACTCGTTCAAAAGATGCGGCAGAACAAGCGCAGAAGAACAGCGACAGGACGCTTTCAACTCTTTTCGGGCAAACTGTTTTGTGCGGATTGTGGAGCAAAGCTTCATTTCTCGGGTAGTAATACCAACGAAAAAGAAGACCATTACACTTGCGCAAACTATCGAAGCAACATGGGAACTTGCACTGCACACTATATCCGAAACTCCGTGCTATACGATTTGGTTTTCAAGCATATAAAAAGTATGCTCGTGTATGTGCAACAGTTTGAAGAAACTTTTGTTCGTCGGGAAATTGAAAAAGCTGACAAGGAGCGTCAAATAACCGTAGAGAACGCAAAAAAGGAAATCGTAGTCTTGAAGCGGAGAGATGAGGAACTTGACAAAATATTCAAGCGAACCTATGAGGATATGGTATCAGGGCGAATATCTGAATCAAGATTTGATACTCTTTCTGCCGGATACGAAGAAGAGCAAGCGAACGTAAAGCGCAAAATCATTATGCTTGAAGATCTTGTGGAAAACGGTGAGGAGCAGGTAAAAGATTTGAAACAACTACTTATCAATGTTCGCAAGTACACTAATCCCGAGGAGCTTACTCCCGAAATGTTGAATGATTTGGTTGATAAGATACTCGTCCACGCTCCCGATAAGATCAGCGGACACAGAACACAAAAGATTGAAATTTACTACAATGCTGTCGGTATCATTGATTTGCCTACCAATACGGGAAGCAAACAAGATTCCTCAGCTTCAAAATTATCCGTATAAACGGAGAAAGTCCGTGTGGCTCAAAGCCACACGGACTCATAAGAGAAAACTTCGTTATCGCTACTTAACATATCGCAGGTGCGCCATGCGCCCTTTTTCACATATCTCTTCTTCCCTCTAAGGCCTGCATGAGCGTATACTCATCGGCATAGTTGAGGTCTGCGCCCACGGGGATGCCGTAAGCAAGTCTTGTGACCTTGATGCCAAGCGGCTTGATCAGGTGCGCAAGATACATGGCGGTTGCGTTGCCCTCAATATCCGCGTTGGTCGCCAGGATAATTTCCTTGACCGTATCGTCCTCCAGCCTTTGCAACAGCTCCTTGATCTTGAGCTGCTCGGGAGTGACGCGGTTCATGGGCGAGATGACGCCGTGCAGCACGTGATACACGCCGCGAAAGTCCTTGACGCGCTCCATAGCCATGACCGCCTTGACGTCGGTCACCACGCAGATCACGCTGTGATCGCGGTACAAGTCGGAGCAGATCGGGCACATCTCGCGGTCGGTCATATTCTGACAAACCGGGCACAGATGAATGGATCTCTTGGCCTCCAGGATGGCATTGGCAAACTCCTCTGCCGCCTCGTCCCCCATTTCCAAGACCGCAAACGCCATACGCGTCGCACTCTTGCGTCCTACGCCCTCCAGACGGGCAAACTGCTCCTCCAGCTTGCGCAGGGCTACCATGTATTCAGCCATATCAGAACATGCCGGGCAGACCCATGCTGCCGGTGATCTTTTCCATCTCGGCTGCGTTGGTGGTCTCCACGCGCTTGATGGCCTCGTTGACACCTGCGACCAGCAGGTCGGTCAAAGTTTCCACGTCGTCGGGATCCACGATCTCGGGATCGAGGTCGATCGACAGAATTTCCTTTTTGCCGTTGATCTTGACGGTCACAACGCCGCCGCCCGCATTGACTTCATACTCGCGTGCGTCCAGCTCCTCCTGCTTTGCCGCCATATCCTCCTGCATTTTCTGTGCCTGGCGGATCATGGACTGCATGTTCTGCGGTCCGCCGCCCATACCCTTGGGAATATTTGCTCTCATATCTATATCTCCTTAAAAAATATTTTTCAGTCTTCCTGTGTGCTCTCCAAGATCTCGTCGATCACAGAGGACTCTGTCGCCTTGCCGTCACATTCAAAGAGCACACGGTTCTCGGGAATGCTCGTGCCCAAAAGGCTTGAGAGAATGCTGCAAAGCGTGGGAACTGCGTTATAGCTCTTGGCCATCTGAATATCAAAATCCGAGCCGAATTTGAGCACCACGCATCCGCTCTGATCGGTATACGCCTTTGCACTGAAATAAAATGCCGCCGGCAAGGGGTTTGCCTTGTTCAGCTTTTCCAAGACCTCTGCCCAGACTCGCAAGGGACGAAGCACTCTCTTCTCTCCCTCGGCTGCGGGCTGCTGCTTGGGTGCTTGTGCCTTTTTGGGGGCGGGGGCTTGAGCAGGTGCGGTCGATTCCGGTTTCGGCTCTGCCGAAATATTCGACCCTACGGTCGTTGACATTGATGCGGACGATTCGATTTTCGACTCTGCCGAAGCTTTTCCCTCTGCGGGAGTTGACGCAGGTGCAGCTACGGTGAACTGCCCAAATGCGATTTTGTCCTCAAGGGCTGCAATACGCGTAAGCAGAGCCTCGGGAGAGGTCTCCAGCTCGGGATCGCACATGCGCACCAGCGTGGTCTCTGCCACAATTCTTTTGATAGCGTTGGCTCTTTGCATGGAAAGGTAAGCCTGCTCCAAAAGCGTGCTGTGATACAGCAGCGTTTGCGCCGAAAATTGCTTTGCAAGCTCCTGCATGGCGGTAAGCTCGCTGTCGGTCAGGTCAAGATAGGACGCTGCGTCCTTGGCGGTGCGCAGCACCAGCATTTCGCGGTAAAGCGCGATCAGATCCTGCCAGAAGATGGCAATATCCTTGGAGGATTGCACGATGGCATCGATCTGCGCAAACAGCTTGTCGTAATCACGCGTCGCAATGGCCTTGACCGTTTGCATCATGCTGTCTCTGCCGGTCGAGCCTGCAGTTTCGTTGACCACATCGGGCGTGATATGCGCACCCGTGCCTGCGCAAAGCTCCAAGAGGCTGATCGCGTCACGCATGCCGCCCTGCGCCATACGGCCCAGCAGCAAGGCTGCCTCGGGATCAAGCGAAATTCCCTCCTGCCCCGCAATGTAAGAAAGGCGGTTGGCC
>JAFQUG010000053.1 GCA_017408625.1 Clostridia bacterium
GCTGTCATTCATTCCGCTCGTGCCGCTCCGCTACCTCCCGCAGCGGGGAGGCTTTGTTTCGGGTAACCGTAACGAGAAATATTCGAATAACGAATGAAAAAGCCTCCCGAAAGCGGATAAACAGGAAAAATCGGATGCCTAAATGAGCCTCCCCGCTGCGGGAGGGGGACCGCAGCGGAGCGAAGTTGACCGAGGTACGAGGAAAACAAGCGACGCGGTTGCGGTGGTAGGGGTTTCCATCTCACCGCTCTTTCACGTCTTATAATAGCGAAAAGCAGAAGCCTTATGACTTCTGCTTTCTAAATTTTCCGCTAATTTTGCACGCAGATGGTGCTCAACCTTTTTATTTACGAATTTATCAATCGCATGGCGTTATTCCAGAAGATATCCTCCTTGACCTGCTCCGAAACGGGAGCCTCAAGCACGAAATTTTGCTCTCTCTCCTGGCCTGACCAGGGGCAATCACTGCCGTAAAGCAGCAGCGCGGGGTCGTGCTTTTGCATGATCTTATGGAGCAGTGGATGACGGTGCGGATAGGAGCCCGAGTGTGAGGTGTCCATATAAAGCTGCTTGCCGCACAGCTTGTCCAGAAAGTCCTGCTCGCAGACAATGCCGCCCATATGCGCCGCGATCAGTGTCAGTCTCGGAAAATTCTGCATCACGGAAAGCACCTGCGCGGGTCTGCAATGCATGTGATCGGGGGAATTGGGGTCGTAACCTGTGTGGGTGATCAAAAACATATCGTAGGCGATGCAAAGCTCAAAGATCGGGTGCAGCACAGGATCGTCAAATTCGATGCGGATATAGTCGGGATGCAGCTTGAGCCCCTTGATGCCCGCATCCTTGAGCATGCGGATCTGTCCTTCAAGATCCTCGCCGTGGGGGTGCAGAGAGCCCAGTGCGTAAAGCTCTGTCTGTGTTCTTGCCAGCTCGCAGGCAAAGGCGTTGACCTTTGGCATCTGGTGCGCGTTGGTGGAAACGTTGCAGACAAGACTCTTGTCGACTCCGTGAGCGTGCATCTGCTCAAGTACCCCTTGGGCAGTGCCGTCTGTGGTGGGGGTCAGGCCGCATTTGCGCGATATCTCTGCCAGGTGTGCAATGGCGCGGGGAGCAAGTGCGTCGGGAAAGCAGTGAGTGTGAAAATCGAAAATCATGGAAAGCCTCCTTGAGGCGGTGTCGTGATGGCATCGCGGGTAAATAAAAAATGATGGGATTATTATAGCACAATAAAGAGTGCTGTGCAAGAATATCTGCAAAGTAAAATCGGAAAATTTGGGAAAATGGGAATTCGTGTCTGCGTTTGTCGCAAGCAGGCGAACGATTTTTGACGTAAAATCCCTTGCAGTATGAGAAATTTCCAAAATAAGTCTGTACAAAACGGACAAGGTATGATATAATGAATAGTGTATGTAATTTATTCGAAAGTAATCATCATTCTGTCGGGAAATCACTAAAAAAAGCCCACATGTAAGAGAAAGGAATCGCTATGGAATACAACAAGAAGAATAAATCGACCCGGGACGGAAAGGGAGCAAAGCAGCATCCCGCCAAGAATTCACGTCACGATAAGTATAACGCTCCTAAGCCTTTTGCGCAGATCAGCGATCGCGAGCTTGAGGAAATGGAGGATTCGGGACTTGTCATTGGCAGAAACGCTGTACGTGAGCTGCTCAAATCCGACCGTGAGATCGATAAGATCCTGGTCAGACGCGGAGACCGCGAGGGCTCGATCGTGGTGCTGGTTGCCATGGCGGTGGAGCGTGGTATTCCCGTTGTGGAAACGGATAAGGAAAAAATGGATCGCATGGCGGGCTTTGCGCCTCATCAGGGGATTATCGCGATGGCGGCACAAAAGGAATATTGTACGCCCGAGGAGATTCTGGAGATCGCCAAGGAGCGCGGTGAAGCACCTCTGATCGTCATTGCAGACGGCATTACCGATCCCTATAACCTGGGCGCCCTGATCCGTTGTGCAGAGGGCTGCGGTGCGCACGGTCTGATCATCCCCAAGCGTCGTGCCGTAGGACTGACGCCGCTGGTATCCAAGGCGTCCGCAGGTGCCGTGGAGCATCTTGCCATTGCCAAGGTGTCCAATATTGGCGCAACCGTACGTATGCTTAAGAAGGAAGGTGTATGGGTGTTTGCAGCCGAGGCAGGCGGCAAGCCCTTTTATGAGACCGATTTCCGAGGCCCCTGCGCATTGGTATTCGGCAGCGAGGGCAACGGTGTTTCCGATCTGGTGACCAAGGAGGCTGACGTCATTACCTCCATTCCCATGTACGGAAAGGTCAATTCCTTCAACGTATCTACTGCTGCATCTGTCATTTTGGCTGAGGCGGCAAAGCAGCACAGACAGGGCTGACATGTGCGATGAATTGATGTGAAAGGGGGCGGTGGCTTGGCAAAGAAAAAGCAGAGCTATTCCACGGAAAACGTGGATGAAATGGTAGAGAAACTCAGAGAGTCTTATGAGAATGCAGATCGTGCCGAGGGGGAGAATATCGATTCCAACGCAGATGATGAAGCATTTGCAAAGATGCTGGTAGAAATGTTCGGCAAGCAGAGCAAGGATCAGCCTTCTTCTGCAAAAAAGAGCAATGAGCTTTACAGTGCCGAGGATTTCATGCCCGATGAGGAGGACGAGCCCGAAGAGGATCTCGAAGAGTCCTTTGAGGATGAAACCGAAGAAGAGTTTATCGAAGAGATCGAAGAAGAGATCGAAGAAGAGGTCGAAGAAGAGGTCGAAGAAGACATAGACGAAGAGTTCGACGAAGAAATCGACGAGGACATAGACGAACAGATTGACGAGGACGTAGACGAGGAGTATGCCCAAGAGGATCCCGAAGAGATCGCAGCTCAGATCCGCAAGCAGGCGGAAACCAAGATCACAGAGCAATTCCGGCAGGAAAACCACGTCTCTGAGTCCGAGCAGATTCCCCCGGAAGAGCTTCCTTGGTTTGACGAGGATGAAATGGATGAGGAGGACGCGCGAGAGATTGCCGAATACGAGGCATTGGTTGCGCAGGATGAGCTGGAGCAGATGCTTGATGAGGATGAGGACGACGAGCTGATCGAAGAGGAAGAACTCATCGAAGAGGACGAGCTGGTCGAAGAGGACGAGCTGATCGAAGAGGACGAGCTGATCGAAGAGGAAGAACTCATCGAAGAGGACGAGCTGGTCGAAGAGGACGAGCTGATCGAAGAGGAAGAACTCATCGAAGAAGACGAGCTGATCGAAGAGGAAGAACTCATCGAAGAGGACGAGCTGATCGAAGAGGAATCTCCCGAGCTCACCGAGGAGCAGGAGCTCCCCATGAGCGACGAATATATCGCAGAAGATCCGTTCGAAGAGCAGCCCGAGCCGGAGCCCGAGGAAGACTACGTGGATATGCTGCTGGGCTCTTTGGAGGAATGGAAAAGATCGGTGGAGGCTGTCAAGGCACAAATGCGCGCAGAGCATTCGGCAGATATCCCCACCACCCGCGTATCCGCTGAAGTGGTGGTGCAGCAGGAATCCGATCTGTCGGAAGAGCTTGAGATGCGAGAGGCCGATCCGTTGACCGAAGAGGCTTGCGAGTATCCTGCCGATGACCCAATGCAGGGGCGCGTCGTTGAGGAGACGGTTTTGCCGGGCGAAACGGATCAGCAGGGCTTGGAATTCGACGAAAAGGATATCCATATGATGGCCGCGCTCGGATATGAGCGCGAGGTCAAGGGCAAGGTGGGCAGTGAGCGCGTACGCAGTGCAAAAGTAAGGCACAAGGAGCGCGGACAAGACCTTGGCAGTGACGATCCGCTTTGCTTTGCATGGCAGGGCAAGGAATATATGGATGCGACGGATGAATCTGAGATCAAACAGGCATACCGTCGGGAAAAGCCTTGGGTGATCGTTCGCTTGGCTGTATGCATTACCTTCCTGTTTACCTTGATCGCGTTGGATAACGCATACTTGATCGGTTATTTGCAGGGCAGTGTGCCGCGGATCATTACCACTCCCGTATATCCGTTGCTTGCTTCTCTGGCAGTGTTTGCGGTAGCCGCTGTGTCGTGGCGCAGACTCTGGGAGGGCCTTCGCAGTATTTTTACGCTCCGACATAACCTGTATTCCGTGCCGGCTTTACTGCTGCTGGCATCCTTCCTGTACGATATCGTGCTGATCTTCTTGTCGGGCAAGCAATACATGATGTTCAACTCTCTTGCCGTGCTTGCGCTGACGTTATGTGCAATAGCGGACGTGTTGAATCTGTACAATCAGGAGCGCAGCTTCCGCGTCGTTCGCTCGGGCAAGCCGAGATACGGTCTTGAAAAGGTGGCTGATGCGGTATCCGGCTCGCGCCTTCCCGTTTACGAACAACAGCAGGCTTCAAGACCGCAGGCCGGTGCGTATCGCGTTCGTAAGCTCAGCCTGATGGGCGGATACTTCCGTCGCACGGGAGCTGCTGCCGAAAAGGGAATTGCGCTGAGTGTGGTATACGGTGCGCTGTTCGTTTGCGCGCTTGCTGCCGCTGTAGCAACGTATATTGCCACGGGACAGGGCATGGGGGCTTTGACCGCGTTTATGGTCTGTATCAACGGTGCAATGCCGCTTTCCATGCTGCTCTTTGCGGCCATTCCCGCATTTGTGGCGGGAAAAACGCTGATGAAAAGCGGTTGTGCTGTCATCGGCTCGGGCGCGATCGATGAATACCGTGACGTCAAGGCTATGATGTTTGATGCGGGACAGATGTTCTGTGCGTACGGATCCTCGCAGATCACGGTACGCGGTGACAGCGATATCGGCACTTATATGGACAAGACCCGCGTGCTGCTGCACGCACTGGGCGGAACGCTTGCCAATATCGCAGGAGAAGAGAAGCCCGAGACCGACGCTCCCGTCAAGATCGAGATCATGAGTGTGGGTGAGAACGGCATGACGCTCTATATGGACGGCATTACCTGTGTGATGATGGGTGACTACGATTATCTTGCGGCCAGAGGCGTGCGCCTGCCCCGCAGAGATATGGAAAAGAACTATAAAAAGCACAAGAACAGTACCGTGATCTATCTTGCATTTGACGGTGTGTTCCGCGTAGGATATTCGGTGGATTATGAGCTGCGTCGCGAATTTTTGTCGCGTGCCCGTCAGCTGCGTACCGAGGGCATTGACCCCGTGATTGTTTCCTATGATCCTTGTATCAATCAGGAGACCGTCAACACCCGCGCCAAGGACTCGGGGATCGTGGTCGAGCGTCAAAGAGAATACGAGGGCAGCGCAGAGATCACATTGGACTGTGGCGTGATCGCAACGCGTGCCCCTGAGGATTTGCTGTTGCCGTTGCTGGCTTGCCGTAAGATGCGCCGCGTGCGCATGATCGGCATGATCTGGCGGTTTGCATATCTTGTGCTGACCACAGCCTTGATCGTGCTGCTCTCCGTGCTTGGTTGCATCTGGTACGTCTGGCCTTTGCTACTGCTGCTTTATCAGGCTCTTTGGCTGCTGGTTATCCCGATCGCTTGTACAAGCCTTTTGGGCGATTTACGTAAGACAAAATAAAAGGTGACAATATGAATCAGAAAATTGCAACAGTACTTAAGACCGTGCAAAAGCCCGGACGATATGCGGGTGGGGAATACGGTCAGATCATCAAGGATAAAAATACCGTCAAGGCGAGATTTGCTTTCTGCTTTCCCGACACGTATGAGATCGGTATGTCCAATCTTGGCGTGCGTATCCTGTATTCGCGTCTGAACGCCGAGCAGGATATCTGGTGTGAGCGCAGCTATGCGCCGTGGGTGGATATGCAGGAGCAGATGCACAAATATGACATCCCGCTCTGGGCACACGAATCGGGCGACCCGCTGACCGATTTCGATTTCGTGGGCTTTACCCTGCAGTATGAGATGTGCTATCCCACAGTGCTTAACATGCTGGGACTTGCGCACATTCCGCTGTACGCCAAGGACAGGGGAGAGGAATTTCCCTTGATCATCGGCGGCGGCCCCTGCACCTATAACCCCGAGCCCATGGCAGAGTTTTTCGATCTGTTCAACATCGGTGAGGGTGAGGAAATGCTCCCGCAGATCGTCAGACTCTATATCCAAATGAAGGAGGAGGGCAGCTATACCAAGCAGGCATTCCTGCGCCGTGCTGCTGCTACCATTCAAGGCGTGTACGTGCCCTCACTGTACGACGTGCAGTACAATGAGGATGGCACCATCAAGAGCTATACCCCCTTGTACGACGACGTGCCCGCAAAGGTCAGAAAGCAGATTTGCGAGGACATGGACAAGGCGTATTTCCCCGAAAAGCTGGTGATGCCGTATACCGAAACCGTGCACGACCGCATTATGCTGGAGGTGGCGCGCGGCTGCATCCGCGGGTGTCGCTTCTGTCAGGCGGGCATGGTATACAGACCCGTGCGCGAAAAAACGCCCGGCACGTTGGATTGCCAGGCAAAATCGCTCTTTGAAGCTACGGGCTATGAGGAAATTTCGCTTTCCTCGCTCTCGATCAGCGACTATACCTGCGTAGAGGAGCTGACCGATCAGCTGCTTGAGTGGACGGATGAAAACATGATCAATCTCTCGCTCCCTTCGCTGCGTGTGGACAGCTTTACCAAGGAGCTTATGGACAGAATCGCGTCGGTGAGATCGGGCTCTTTGACGTTTGCCCCCGAGGCGGGCACGCAGAGATTGCGTGACGTCATCAACAAAAACGTGGAGGAAGCAGACCTTTTGCGCGCAGTCAACGTCGCGTTTGACGCGGGTAAGAGCACGGTCAAGCTGTACTTTATGCAGGGCTTGCCCACCGAGACAAACGAGGATCTGGAGGGCATTACTACGCTGGCGCACAACGTGTGTGTGGCGTATTATAAGAATCCCAACCGCAACAAGTCGCGCGGCGTACAGGTCACCATCAGCGTCTCGCCCTTTATCCCCAAGCCCTTCACGCCCTTCCAGTGGGAGGCGCAGGACTCCTTGGAGACTATGCTGGAAAAGCAGGCGTACGTGGGTGAATGCAACCGTGACAAGCGTGTCAGATACACCCACCACGATGCCCGTGTCTGCCGCGTGGAGGCCGTATTGGCAAGAGGCGACAGACGCCTTTGCAAGGCCATGGCACTGGCGTATGAGAAGGGCTTTATGTTTGACGCGTGGACCGAATTCTTTGATTACGATAAGTGGATCGAGGTATTCGAGGAGGCAGGCGTTGACCCTGCATTCTACGCCAACCGTGCATACGGGCTTGACGAGGTGCTGCCCTGGGATATCATTGACTGTGGCGTGACCAAGGCGTTCTTGCTGCGTGAGCGCGCCAAGGCTTACGAGGAAAAGACCACGCCCTCCTGCCGCGAGCAATGCTCGGGCTGTGGAGCGAATTGTATGGGCGGCGAGCGTACGCCTTGCCCGAAGGGAGGTAAATGATGTTAACTTGTTATACAAAGCATCAGCTTCCTATGCTTGAGCAGCCCAAGACTGTGCGAATCCGCTTTGTCAAAAAAGGGAATTTGCAGTACGTGTCGCACCTGGATCTGCAGCGCACGCTGCACCGCGTGCTGATCCGCGCGGGCATTCCCATGTGGTATACCAAAGGCTTTAACCCGCACCCCAAGATCTCGTTCGGTTATCCGCTCTCTATCGGTACGGAAAGCGTTTGTGAGTTTTTAGATATGCGCATCGAGCGCGAGATTTCCATGGAGAATATCATCAAGCAGCTCAACTGCGAGCTGACCGACGAGATGTACGTTTACGACGCGTATGAGGCAAAGACCGACGCAAATGACGTCGCGTTTGCCGACTATACGGTCAAGATCTGCACCGAGGGCGGCAGCCCTGCTCTGGCCGGTAAGATCGCGGCCGTGCTTGCAAGAGACGAGCTGTATATGACCAAGAAAACCAAGTCGGGTGACAAGGAGATCAACCTGATCCCCCTGATCGATCACAGCAAGATCGGCTGGTGCGACGAGTGCAAGAGCGTGGTCATGGATCTGCGTCTTGCCACCGGCTCTGCGCAGAATCTCAACCCCGAGCTGCTGATCTCGGCACTCAAAAGGGAATTGGGCATTCTTTGCGGAAACCCGACACGCGAGCACTACACCATCATGCGCGAGCGTTTTCTGACCGCGGATTACAAGGAATTCAGATAAGAAAAACAGCCCGATGGGGCTGAAAAGTTAGCGAAAAATGGGGATGAATCCTATCGTTTTTTGCCAAAACAATAAACCGGGATACGCATAAAAACAGCTGTAGGGGGCGACGTCCCCGACGCCCCATCCTACATAAACA
>JAFQUG010000006.1 GCA_017408625.1 Clostridia bacterium
CGCGCGCTCCGAGTGAGCCGCGCGCCGCATTCGGAAGCCTCTCTCCGCTACGCTCCGTTCGGCTTCCGAATGCGTTTCTCACACAATGCAAAAGTGTTTACAATCCTCTTGCACAATTGTTTACAATCTTGCTGTTGACAGAGGGCGCCGTCCCCTACGGGTGTTTATTGTGAATATCGGATTCTGTTTTTTCCGCTGATTTTGTATCCCCATCGGCCTGCTTTTTTATGCTCTCGTTTCCGTCGTCTCGCGTGTCAGCTTTTTGACCCACTTATAGCGGTTGGCCTTGATGGCGGCAGCTGCGCACTTAAATAGCTGGTCGCTGTTCAGGCAGAGCAGCACGACGGTGGGATCCCAATGAAATACGAACGCGCCAAGGAAGGAGAGGGGGAGTACAATGCCCCAGATGCTGATCAGGTCATTGATAAATACGAACTTGGAATCTCCGCCGCCGCGCACGATGCCGATGTTGACCGGCATCTGATACGCCGTGCCCATGCCCGTGATGCAAAGTACAAGCAAAAAGTTCTTTGCCATGGCATAGGTCTCGGGAGTCAGATCGTAAAATTCCAGGATAAACGAGCGGATGATGAAAAGCGTTACGCCTGTGAGAAGGCTGATGCACAAAAAGATGCATTGGAACGTGCGCACGTATTCCTTGAGCTTTTTCAGGTCTCCCTGACCGACCGTTTTTCCAATGATGATGGCGGTCGCGGACGCTGCGCCCACCGCCATGACCTTAAGCATCTGGAAAAGCGTGCTTGCAATTGAGTTTGCGGCAATTGCGCTGTCGGACAGGTTGCCGAGAATGACGTTTTGCAGCGCGACCGAGCTGCCGAAAATGAACGAGACCATGACGAAGTACAAGCAATGCTTGAAATAATCGCGCATGAGCGAGAAGTCGGTCTTGAGTATGTCGTCCTTGCGCACGCAAAGCCGCTTATCGATGAACATATAGTAGGCGAGAATGATGCAAAGCTCCAAAGCACGCGCGATCAGCGTACCGATGGCCGCACCGCGTACGCCAAGCTCCGGCGCGCCGAGGTTGCCCGAGATCAGCATATAGTTGATCGAGCAGTTGGTGACCAGCGCGATGGCCGACACCACGGTCGAGATGCGCACGATCTCCACGGTTCTGAGCAGCGAGAGCAGCGTGGAGCTGACCGCAAAGAACAGGTAGGTCCAGCGTACGATGGAGAGATACTGCACACCCTGCTCAACGATTGCTTCGGTTTCCGAGAACAGTCCCACGATCTGATAGGGGAACAGGCTTGTCAGCGCAAACAGCAAAACGCCCAGAAATGTGCCCGCCAGCAGCGCTGCCTTGCCCAGCTGCTTGATGGGAGCGGTGCGTCCTTGCCCCCAGTATTGGCTGCCCATGGTCACCAGCGCGTCGCCGATGCCGATGGTCAACTGCTGGTAGAGAAATTGCAATGAATTGACGGCCGCCACGCCCGAGAGTGCGGTCTCGCTGTAGCCGCCGATCATTAAATTGTCCGCTAAGTTGACGCTGAGCACGATCGCGTTTTGCAGCACGATCATGAAAAACAACCGCCCAAACGTGCGGTAAAAGCTTTTATCCTTTGTCAGAAGCATAGGTGTCTCCTGTTTTGAGATTTCAAATATTGACATTATTGTATCACATCCGACCTGATTTGTAAAGACGAAAATATGCACCGGACGCACGCTTTTTCTTGACAACAACAGACGATTCCTGTATAATAATGTTATAATCCCTACCTCACAGGAGGCATATATGAAAAGACTGAGTGCTTTATTTCTTTTTGTGTTGCTCGTGCTTTGCCTTTGCGTACCCTTGGGGGCAGAGCAAGCACAAAAAAGCCAAGATATCGTCATTCTTTATACCAATGACGTACATACCTATATTGATGGCCCTTTGAGCTATGACGTGCTGGCAGCCATCAAGGCGGAGCTGCAGACCGAGTACGCGCACGTGCTGTTGGTCGATGCGGGAGATCATATCCAAGGAACGGCATATGGCTCAATGGACAACGGTAAAACGGTCATTGATCTGATGAATGCCGCAGGCTATGACGCAGCAACGCTTGGCAATCATGAGTTTGACTATGGCATGACGGGCTGTATGAATGTGATCGATTGGGCGGAGTATCCTTATGTGTCGGCCAATTTCTATCATGAGTCGGACGGCGTCAAGGGCGAGACTGTGTTGCCCTCTTACGTAACCTTTGATTGCGGTGAGCGAAGGATCGCAATTGTGGGCATTACCACGCCCGAGACCTTCAGCAAGTCTACACCTGCGTATTTTCAGAATGAAAACGGTGAATTCATCTACGGCATCTCGGCAGGGGATGACGGTGGCGAGATGAGAGCCGACGTGCAGAAGGCGATTGACGCGGCAAAGGATGCGGGTGCAACCGACGTCATTGCGCTTGGCCATCTGGGTATTGACGGCTCATCCGGAAACTGGACCAGCACTGCGACCATTGCAGGTCTTAGCGGTCTGGATGCCTTTATCGACGGCCACTCGCATCATACTCTCAAGGGCGAGATGATCAAGGACAAGAATGGTGAATCGGTCGTTCTGACGCAGACGGGTGAATATTTCGGACGCATCGGCATGATGGTCATTGACGCCGAGAGCGGTGAGATCACCACCGATTTCATTGAGGTTGAGGAGATATTTGCCGAGGATGGCGAAACTGTGACGGGATATGTGCTGAGCTCCGAGCTGTACAAGGGCACAGAGCTGATCTTTGACGCAGGCGTCAAGCAGATCAAGGATGCATGGCTTGGCGAGATCGACGCAAAGCTTGGAGAAAAGATCGGATCTGCCGAGATCGTATTTGATAATTATGATGCAGAAGGCAATCGCCTTGTGCGCGTGCAGGAAACCAACTCGGGTGACTTTGCGGCAGATGCGCTGTATTACCTGTTTGACAACATGGGACTTGACGTGGACGTGGCCATTATGAACGGCGGCGGTGTGCGCAACAAGGCTCTGTCGGGTGATATTACCTATAAGGTCTGTAAGGATATGCATACCTTTGGCAACGTAGCCTGTCTGCAGACTGTGAGCGGTCAGCAGCTGCTGGATGCGCTGGAATGGGGTGCGCGACTGGTGGGCGAGGGGGAAAACGGCGGATTTTTGCACGTTTCCGGCATCACCTATAAGATCGATCCCACCGTGCCCAATACCACCAAGTCGGATGAATTCGGCACGTGGACGGGTGCGCCCGAGGCTTACCGCGTGTACGACGTTATGATCTACAATAAAGAAACGGGTGCTTACGAGGCACTGGATCTGTCCGCATCCTACAATCTTGCGGGATACAACTATACCTTGCGTGATCTCGGTGACGGATACGCTATGTTTGACGGTGCAGTCAACGTGCTGGACTACGTCATGGAGGACTACATGGTGCTTGCAAACTACGTACGCGGCTTTGAGGGCGGCACTGTAGGGGCTGCCAACTCGCCGCTTTGCGCCAAGTACCCGGGCATGCTGATCGATTATGCTTTTGTAGCAGGCTCCGGCAGAATTGAGATCGGGCAGTGGAGCGAGGAGCCGAGTGGCGAGCAGAGCACCGAGCAGGGAGGCGAAGTGACCGCTGAGCAGTCTACGCAAGCTCCCGAGCAGCAGACCGAGCCGGGGAAAAATCCCAATGCTCCCGTGGATATTGCGGTCATGGTAGTCATGATCCTTGCCGTGGGCGGTGTGATCGGAGTGATTGTTTGGCTGATCGTTTCCAAAAAGAAAAATCAATGACCGTGCGTGCATGTCGTGCTGCCCAAACGCGGCTATTGCAATTCGCTTTTGGTTGTGTTATAATGAAAGTAAGAAAGTCACGTATGTTTTTTCGATATGGGAGGGAACAAGATGAAATGCGTATTTTGCGGATCTGAGGTGCAAAAGGGAGCCAAGACATGCAGTGTTTGCGGCGTTGCGGTGGAGGAAGAGCTGTCCCATGACGATCTGTTTGACAGCCGGCCCACTCCCGCTTCAAGACCCGAGCCAAGGCCCAACCCTGCGCCCGTAAAGCCTGCGCGTGACCCCGGAAAAGGCCTTGGGGTGGCGGGTATGATCCTGGGCATTGCTTCTGTGGTTTTGGGCGTATTCGGCTGTTGCTGCACAATGAACATCTTTTTCTGCTTCACTGTTTCCGTTGTAGGCTTGGTTTTGAGTATTTTGGCTGCAAATAAGTCTAAAAAAGCAGGATTCAAGAACGTTTTTGCAACCGTCGGCATCATTATTTCGGCCATTATGACCGCAATTCTGGGCTTGCTTTCGGTCTTTGCGATTGTGTATCTGCTTGTTTACGTTGGTCTGTACGGCCTTAGCGGTTTGGGATTGATTGAGGAGATCCTTTACTGGTTTACCTGATCCCATTGATCAAAGGGAACACCTGCTGCGTGGTTTTTTGGGGTGTTCCTTTTGAATTCTCTTGGAGGAGATATGAAGGAGTTTTTCAAAACACACAGAAAAAGGATCGTGATCCTTGCGTGCGACGCGCTTTGCGTGCTGGCGGCACTGATTTGCGGTCCGCTGAGCCAAGCATTGCTGCAGCATACCGATCAGGTATGCATATGGAATGCAATGGGCGGTCAATGCCTGACCTGCGGCGGCACGCATTTTGTCAACGACCTGCTGTCCTTTCGCATAGGCGCAGCCTTTATGGACAATCAGCTGCTGTTTGTGATGACCCTGTATCTGCTCGTCTCGCTGATCTTTTTGAATTTTTATTTGCTTTTTGATCTTTCCTTTGCCAAAAGGGTGCTCAAATGGATGTACAATATCCCCACGCTGATCGTATTCTGCAGCTTTATGCTTGTATTTTTTATCGTGCGTAACGTACCGATGTTTTTGAATTTCGCGCAAATTCTGACCGACCTTTTGAAAAAGCTTTGAAAAATAAACGGCCGAACGGCAACCTGCGAAAAAACAGGTTGCCGTTCGTTTTTTTTGTTTTATCAAGGCACAAGCGTAAAGGTCATGACGACCGGGGCGTGGTCGGAATAGGTAAAGGCGGTGTCCACGTTGCGCACTTCTGTGCACGTGACGTTGTCGGACACGATAAAGCCGTCCACGATGATGGTGAAATTGCCCGGCTCATAGGGGATATCACAGTTTCGGCAGGTGGGATACAGGGCTTCTCCCGCATAATCGATGCAGCGCGTAAAGCCCTCGGGCAGCATATCTGCGGGGAAGGGCTGCGCCCAACCGAAATCGGCGTCCGCGCCGTTGAGCTTTTGCGAGGAATTGCCCGTGAAGTCGTGGTTGAAATCGCCGCCGCAGATCACGTAATTGCCCTGCGCATATTCGGCAGCCATATCCTCAAACAGCATGGACATCTGTGCCTCTCTGATGCTGTCGTCGCTGCCGTAGGCGGAGGCGTGCACGTTATAGAGCACCAATTCCTTACCGTTTTCCACGGGAATGCGGCTGACGCTGTAGCAGCGGTCAAGGTCAAGGAATTTGCTTAGCGAGGTGGAAATGGGGAAGGAGCGGCGCATGGACGAGGTGATGTCGAATGCCGAGAAGGTGGCAAGTGAGCTGTACGACGCGCCGTGCGGACTGTGGAAGGGGTAGGCAAGGTAGGCAGAATCGTAATTGACCGCATAGGTGCTTGAAAAATCGCCAAACTGCTCGCGCAGCATGTCGTATTGATTGGTATGGTGGCTGCGCGTGGAGTCGAGGTCAACCTCCTGGAACAGAATGAAATCGGGTTCCAGCGCAGCAACCGTCTGCGCGCCCTCGGTGATGCAGGCGATCACGCTCTCGCGGCTCTCGGCGCGGGACTGCGTGCCGCCATCCATGAAGAAGGTAAAGTCCTGCGTGTATGCGCCAAAGCCCAGGTTTTGGGTGACGATGGTGTAAGCGGTATCGGCCTTGACCGCAGCCTCGGGAGCTGCGCGATCAATCTGCAACTCTTGCATATCGGGAATACGCTCGTAGCTGAATACCACGTAGCCGAGATATCCGCATACCAAAAGCAACAGTGCGCCAAAACAGCACGCGGCAATGATCAGAATTCTTTTCCAAATTTTCATTCTGTTACCTCCGGGAATTATTATCTTCATTATAACGGATGCTGTGTCCCTTGTCAAGCCTCAAGGCAAAATCCTTATTGACACCCAGGCATGGATATGATACAATAAATGCAGTAATTTATTGGAGGTAGCTCATGAAGACCAACACCTATCGCGTGACCGACTATGGTGTACAGGTAAATACCACTGTGCTGCAAACGATGCAGATTCAAGCAGTGCTTGATATGTGCCGCAAGGATGGGGGCAAGGTCATCTTCCCCCGCGGAGCATATTATGTTTCCTCTCTTTGGATGTGGTCAAATACCACACTGTATCTTGAGGCGGGGGCGGAGATCTTCGGCAGCACCGAATGTGAGGATTACGAGGTGTTTGCTATCCCCGAGGACGTGGAAATGCGCTCGGATATGGAGCTGATCACCGAGTATTACGGGCAGCCCTGGGAGACCTACCGCCGTGCTATGATCTCGTCATACGGACAAAAGAATATTACCATTATTGGCGAGTTTGGGGCGGCATTGGATGGACAAAATTGCTACGATCCCGACGGAGAAGAGGGCTACCGCGGTCCGCATATCGTGTTTTTCTCCTGCTGTGAGAATGTGGAGCTATCGGGCTATACCGCGCGACATAGCGGTAACTTTTTACATGAAGTCAACAACTGCAGAAATCTGTATATGCACAAAGTCACCTGCCTTGGTGGTTCGGACGGCATTCATTTGCATTGCACCGAGCATGCCGTGATCGAGGATTGCCTGTTCAAAACGGGCGATGATTGCATTGCGGGCATCAACGTGTGCGACCTTCTCGTGCGTCGCTGCGTGCTCAATACCTCCTGCAATCTGTTCCGCATCGGCGGTGTGGACGTGTACGTGCGCGATTGCTACGCGTATGGCCCGGGGTACTATCCCCATCGCATGACGGTGGTCAAGGGGAAGGGCGCCGAGCTGCCGCGCGAGCAGGGCAGACATAACCTGATCTGCTTGGTAGACTATTTTGCCAGCGCCAACTACCCGTATCAGCCGTCCGAGCTGCATTTTGAGAACTGCGTGATTGAGAACGCAACAGAGGTGCTGCACTATCATGCTGACAAGAATTCTTTGCAAAAGGGTACGTATCTTGGCTCCTTGACGCTGAAAAACGTGCGCTTTACCGATCTTTCCTATCCCACGTGGTGTGAAGCTCCCAACCATACGCCCGCGACCGTGACCTTGAAGGACGTGTCGTGGTCGTTCAAGGACGGCAGAGAAAGCCCCTTGTTCTTGGTTGAGCAGAGCAAGAATCTGACGGTTGATATCCTATAAATAGGTGGATCGGGATCACCGTGGGCAAGGAGCCTGACACGGACAGGATCAAGGCGCTTTGCGGCAGTGAAATTGCGTATACCGTTTACGTAAAGGAGGTCACGCCCGATAACGGAGAGGTGTTTTTCTCGGTCAAGACCATCAAGCATGAAGATTCGTATATTCTGAGCTTTGAGGAAAGCAATGCAAGGCACAGGCAGGAATACTGGGTGTTGCTGCTGTTCCCGTTGGGCTGTGCGCTGATATGGGGCGTTTACGTGTTCTTTTCGATCAAGGTGGGACGAAATCCACAAAAATACAGCAAGAAGGTAATCAGGCTGTTTTTCAGAGACGGCTATGTGAAAACAAATTAACATGATGAAGCGATTTCAAATTTTTTGTATGGTACTGTCGTTGTGCATTTGTCTTTGCGCCTGCTCTTGTGTTGGCGATGATGAGATGGCGACGGAGGATCAAACGGTCTGGTTGAATATGAACGACGCGTATCCGACGGTGTCCCTGCCTGCAGCTGAGCAAGGCACGCCTGCCAAGGTCATTTTGCTGCTTGGACAGAGCAACGCGACGGGCTGCTCGCTGACCTCGTATTTGCAGGAATGCGTGGGCGAGGAACAGTACGCGGCTTATGAGGCGGGATACGAGTCGGTACGCATCAATTATTGTTTGGATGACCACAAATATACCTCGGGTGGTGCGTTTGTCAAAACCGATCTTTCGTGCGCTGCGGGAGATGGTTACTTTGGCCCGGAGGTGGGCATGGCCGAGGTGCTGGCAGGAGCTTATCCCGATGAAACCGTGTTCATTCTCAAATACTCCATGTCGGGATATTCCTTGCATCACCATTGGCTTTGCGCGGGCGAGCGCGGCTCGATCTATGAGGCTTGCATGGCTTTTGTCAAGACCTATCTGCAGGCGTTGACCGACGCGGGCTATGACGCGCGCGTGGGCGCTGTTTGCTGGATGCAGGGGGAGTCGGATACCACCGATTTCAAGGCCTCCAAGTATCTTGCCAATCAGACTGCATTTGCCGCTTATCTGCGCCAGGATCTTGCGGCATATGCCGAAGAGGGTGGGATTTACTTTATCGACGCAGGTATCTCCAACAGCCCCTATTGTGAGCCCGCCTATCCTGCCATCAATGAGGCAAAGGCTGCGTTTGCCGCGCAGTCCGAGCTGAATTTGTATTTTTCTACCATTGACGCGGGCTATACCGTACACAAAGAGCCCGAGGGAGACCCCGATTGGGGACATTATGATGCCGAGAGCGAGCTTGCGCTGGGGCACAGGTTCGGCGAGCTGATCGTGGAGAGCTACGAGCAGAGAACAAATTGAAAGGAGCGTGCCGTGTCTACCAAGTATTTAAGCGAGATCGTACTGGAAGAAGTGCCGAATGAGCAGTCCTATCTGAAAGGACTTCCCGTGGTGCAATATCTTTGCAAGCATCCGCGCCTTGTGCTGGATGCGGACGTGACCATACTTGTTGGAGAGAACGGCACGGGGAAATCCACGCTTTTGGAGGCTGTGGCGGTTGCCTGCGGATTTAATCCCGAGGGCGGCTCGCGCAATTTCAATTTTTCCACCAACGCCACGCATTCCGAGCTGCATAAGTGCCTGCGCGTGGTGCGTCGCGCCTATCCCAAGGACGGATATTTTTTGCGTGCGGAAAGCCTTTACAACGTGGCGACCAATATTGAGGAGCTGGACAGGCAGCCCGCCTTTTCACCGCCGTTGGTGGAGAGCTACGGCGGCAGATCGCTGCACCATCAGTCACATGGAGAGAGCTTTCTTGCGCTGGTGCAAAACCGACTGGGCGGCAACGGGCTTTATCTGTTCGACGAGCCCGAGGCCGCGCTCTCGCCCATGCGTCAGTTGACGCTGCTGTCCGAGATTGACCGTCTTGTAAAGAGCGGCTCACAGCTGCTCATCGCCACGCATTCACCCATTCTGATGGCGTATCCGGGGGCTTGCATCCTGGAGCTTTCGGGAAAGGGGATCCGCCGTGTGGAATACCGCGAGACCGAGCATTATCGCGTCACGCGCGAGTTTTTGGAAAATCCCGAGCGAATGGTGCATTATTTGCTGGAGGAATAAAGCAAAATCGGGCTGCAAAATTAGTGAAATTTGGTAAATAAGGGCTGCGTCAAGAATGATTCAGCCCTTTGCTTTATTTAAGAAAATAACAGTTGCCCGGATTTATCAGCCCGCCCCTTTTCCCGCAGACATTCACTCCACTGCGTTCCGTTCATTGCGGGTCCTCTTCCCCGGGGGAACGCCTTTTTGGCGCGTATCCGTTTTGTTGACTTTTCCCTTATGGGATACCTTTCAAGTTGTCCGTCTTACGACGCTGCTCAATGCGGGCAACTTACATAAGGCGTCCCCATCGGGGAAGAGGACCCGCAGCGAGTGGAGCACGGCGAAACGAGCGTCCGCGGGAAAAGGGGCGGGCTAAACACATTGGGAAAGCTTTATATTGTGAAATAATCTATTGAAAAAAACAGGAATCTGCTCGAAATCGAACAAATTCCTGCTGCTTTTTTGCTATTTTCCAGCCCCATGGGCTGCTTTTTTATTCTCCCAGCAAGGGCTGCACGAACAGCGCTCTGTAGGATTGCACGGTGGCCGTATCCTCAACCTCGTAGATCTCGCCGCTGACGGGATCGTAAATGCGATAGCCCACGGCACCCTCGAACGAAAGCTTGACCTCTGCGTCCTTCTTGAAGGTGTTGGCAAGGAAGAAGAATCTGACGCCGTCCTTTTCGTAGGGCGAGACGTAGACGTATCTTGCCGCGGTGCTTACACGCAGCTCGGGCACGGTGGTCACTGCAGAGACTACCTCGGTGTACTTCTGACAAAGCAGTCCTGCGTGCTTTGCGCTCAAGGACTCCAGCTCTGCCTGGTTTTCCTCGCGGAATGCGATCGAGGGCATCTCGCCAACGAATACCA
>JAFQUG010000054.1 GCA_017408625.1 Clostridia bacterium
AACCTTGCGTATATAGCCGAAGAAAGCCCTTGCAGCTGCAAGGGCTTTTCTCTATGCTTCATTCAGTTCACCGGTCTGCAAACGTGTGCGACGATCCCCTCCCTGTTGACCTGCTTGCACACCTGCTTTGCCGTGCTTTCGCTCTCAAAAATTCCCACGATGCTGGGTCCGCTTCCGCTCATCATAGCCGCGATCGCACCGCCGTGCTCCATTTCTTGCTTGAGTACACTTGCCACCCCGTGCACAGGAAGCACCACTGATTCAAACACGTTATACATGGCATCGGTCATGCCCTTCAGGTCTTTCTTTTGCATCGCGTCAAGGATACGTGCAAGCCTTTGCTCGCTCTGTGCGGCTTGCTGCGCAAAATCTCCGTACTGCTCATCCAGTGCGCGATATGCCCAAGGTGTGCTCACACCCTGCCCGCCGCGCGCAATGACCAGATAGCAATCGGGCATGGGAACGCAGCTCTGCAGCCGTTCACCGATGCCGCGCGTGATCTGCGTTCCGCCCACAAGGCAAAACGGCACATCCGCGCCAAGGCACGCACCCAGCGCAAGCAGCTCCTGCTCGGAATATTTGGCAAACTGCATATTCAGCCCGCGCAAGACAGCCGCGCAATCCGCACTGCCGCCGGCAAGTCCCGCCTCGGCAGGAATGCGCTTTTGTACGTCAAGCGTCACGTGACACGGGGTATCACCTCCGAAATACAAGGCAGCCGCGCGATAGGCAAGATTTCGCTCATCACACGGCAATCCTCCGTCACAGTGCAGTGTGATCCCGACGGGCAAGGCATCCGTGCAGGCAATTCTGACCGTATCATACAGATCCACTGCTTGCATGATGCTGACGATATCATGATAACCGTCACTGCGCTTGGCAGTAACGTCCAGATACAGATTGATTTTCGCATAAGCACGCAATTCCATTCGGTCAGTCTCCTTGCTTTGTCCGTTTTTTTGATTATACCATACCTCGATGCATTTGGCAAGGGCGAAATCTGTGCGCAAGGCAAAAAAATTCGCGCACGCGCGCGTAAAACTTTAGTCCGGCTCTTGACGCGCGCGCGGAATTGTTATATAATTTAATGTGCGGGATTATTTTTTCGCATACAGACCGAGATCAAGGAGACCTTCTTATGGAGTTACAAAAAAACAAAGGATACAAAGCCTATTTCTTTGCTGCAATTGCCGTAGCTATCGTGGGCATTTTACTTTATGCTATCGTAAATATTGACAGCCTGAAAGCATTTATCAATCGCTTGATGCTGATCTTCGGACCGGTAATCTACGGTTTTTGCATTGCATACCTGTGTAATCCCATCATGAAGGTGTTTGATAATTACGTATTCAAAAAGATCAAGTTCCCCGGTCTGCGCCGAGCGCTCTCCCTGACCATGACCGTGATCGTCGTGCTTTTGGGAATCTCCGTCGTCATCGGACTTCTGGTACCCGAGATCATTCGCAGTATCCAACACTTGTTTGCCAACTATGACTCGTATCTGGAAGAGGTCATCGGCATTGTCAATGGCTTCATTATCTGGCTGGAAAAGATGATTGGTTATTCCCCTGCCGAAAACGCACAGTATATCAGCGTTGAGGAGATCAAGGAGATCGTGACCTCGGCGGTCAACTCCGTATTCGACTCCTCCAAGAGCATACTGCAGCAGATCACCGAGATTTTTGATGAGAATTCCACGTCCATGCTCAAAAAAGTATTCGAAAAGCTGTTCCCCTATACCGGAACATTGATCAATAAGATCTACGTCTTTATTATCGACGCCTTCTTCAGCATTCTGATCGCACTGCACCTGCTTGCTACCAAGGAAACAAGACTTGCACAGATCAAAAAAATGCGCAAATCCATTTTTACATACGAGCAAAACAAGTTTATCAACAGAGTACTTAAAATCATCCACGAGTCCTTCGGAAACTACCTTGAAGGTAAGCTTCTCGACGCACTGATCATCTTTGCACTTTGCTGGGCATCCTTTGCCATCTTCGGTATCTCGGACTATAACCTTCTGATCGCCGCACTGATCGGTATTACCGATATCATTCCCATCGTCGGCCCCTTCATCGGTGCGATCCCGGGCGGATTTATCATTCTGATCACCAATCCCTCCAAATTCCTTCTCTACGTCATTCTGGTCCTGCTGATCCAGCAGCTTGAGGGCAACATCATCAGCCCCAAGATCCTTGGTCAGCACATGGGTGTCAGTGCGCTTTGCGTGCTGATCTCGATCGTGGTCATGGGTACCATTTTCGACGGAAACCCCATCGCGTTGATCATTTCTGTCCCCTTGTTTGCCGTCATGGTCGAGCTTGGCAAGATGTTCCTTGAATCCAGACTCAAGAAAAAGGGACTGCCTACGGATACCGCAGAATACTACCGCGGAGAGGCCTCCGAGGATGAGATCGACCTTGCCTTCCACTACCAGAACAGAAAGCTGGCCTTCTATTACGAGCATTCCAAAATCAAAAAGTGGGTGGATCAGCGCCGTGATAAAAAACAACAAAAAAAGCAGGAGATCGCCAAAGCCAAGGCTGAAAATACGATCAGCACAGACGTCACTGATGCAGACACGACGCAAGAGCAGGAAATGATCTCTCAGGATAACCAAAACCAAGATAAGGATTAAACACTCATGAACACCGAAAACATCAAAAAAGGCGGTATCTCCGTTGATACCGAGCATATCTTCCCCATTATCAAAAAATGGCTTTACTCCGAAAAGGACATCTTTTTGCGTGAGATCGTTTCCAATGCGACTGACGCGATCACCAAGTACAAAAGACTGCAGTCTCTGGGTCAGATCCCGGGGGACGACTGCACATATCGCATCACAGTCTCGCTTGACAAGGACGCGCGCACCATCAGTGTGACGGACAACGGCATCGGCATGAGTGCCGAGGAGCTGGAGACCTACATCTGCAACATCGCGCTCTCGGGTGCATTTGAATTCATTCAGAAATACGAGGGCGAGGGCGGTGCCAATGGCATCATCGGTCATTTCGGTCTGGGCTTTTACTCTGCCTTTATGATATCCGACAGCGTAGAGATCTACACCAAATCCTTTACCGATGCTCCCGGTGTGCATTGGGTATGTGACGAATCGGGCAGCTACAGCACCGAGCCCTGCGACAAGGAGGATCGCGGCACGACCGTGATCATGCACGTCACGGACGAGGAGCGCGAATATCTTGACCGCGCAAGACTTATCGGCATGCTGCGCAAATACTGCGCGTTTATGCCCGTGGAGATCTATTTTGAAGAGAGCGACCAAGAAAAGGCCGATACAGCTCCCATCAACGATACCACGCCGCTGTGGCAGTCGAATCCCTCGGATTGCACCGACGAGCAGTACAAGGATTTTTACAAC
>JAFQUG010000055.1 GCA_017408625.1 Clostridia bacterium
CGGGCAGGAACTCGCTGTTCATCAGCTTGCTATAGGAAATCATCATTTCATCAGCCGCAAGAGCATCACGCGCAGCGCCATCAAAGGTCACCTTATCGAGCTGAGGCAACAGCGAGCTGCCGCCCACACGCTGCATCCACACGTTAACGGAAGCAGGATTGTCGCCATCTACTTCAGGCGGCTTGTAAACACTCAGATAAAGCGAGCTATTAAAGCCGCTCATATACTCGCCAAGGGAAGAGCCACCATAATTCATACCCATCATAGCCGTCATAGCAGCAATGTCGTCCGCGTGAGCAAAGGCCATACCGTGAAAGCCGAAATCACGCTCATAGCCGACTTCTCTTTCAAGGAACATATCCATCAGAGAAGGCTCTTCCTGCGGCGCAGAGGGCTGGTGCTGGTCGCTTGCAACGGGCATCAGATTCTGATAGCGGTCGTAATTAAAGTTGGTATTCAATACGCCAACGATCTTCAACGTATACGCACTTGAGTCGGACAGCGTAGACCAACCGATATTGCGGATCGAAATAGTCTTGCCGATCATAGCCTCAGCGGTAACGTTCTGACCCTCGATCGTGGTGGTGCCGTCAGTATAACCGTATTGCTGCAGCTGACGCAGGAAGAACTCGGTGATCACGACCTCGCCCTGGTTGGCGCGCCACGTACCCGCCATCAGCTGATATTCAGCAGGCAATTCATTCTGCTC
Organism: Clostridia bacterium; assembly: GCA_017408625.1. The sequence goes on from JAFQUG010000055.1 coordinate 710, forward strand.
AATATCGATCAGGCCGGCAATACGCCCCGAAAAGACCGAGTTATCCTCATATTGCTTGAAAACATGCTTCATATCAAAGTTCTGACTGCCACCATACTTATCTACACGGTCATAGCCCGTAAATACGGGCAGGAAATTAAGGCCGGTCAGCTCCTTGAGCTTTGCCATATCCTCGTCGTTCATGGCATGCGATTCGTGCCAGCTGTACATATCGCCGTCCTCATACGTGGTGGTACGACGCACGCCCATCGTCATAGCGGCAGAACGGATCTCGGTATCGATGATCGACTGCGTAGCGGCATGCACCTTCTCGTAAGCGGCCATGGAGCTCGACAGACCAAACATAGCAAAGGAAATAAAGGACAGAAGGATCGTCATCGCCAGACGGAACTTCTTATGCTTCAAGCCCGAAGCACCCATCTTGACGGCGTTTTTCATGGGAAGCCGTGAGCGAATGAATTTAGAATCGCCCTTCTCGTACTTCTTTGTTTTGATATCCTTTTCGGGCACCGTGCCCTCAAAAACGGTTGTTGAACCGTCCTTGGAAATGCCTGCGGCAGAGCGCAGCTCCTCATTGACGCGCCCGTCACCCGACAAAATAATATCACCGTTTGCCTTAGCAAGGTAGGCATTGATCATATCAAGATCGGCAGCGGTCAGCTTGTAGCCGCTTTCAATGCGCAAAATGCTGTCGTTGATGGCATGCAGACCCTCGGAAAGCTGCATAGCATGCTTCTCGTGCTTGGTGACGTCCTCAATAATTCTACCGTCAGCCAGCTCTACGATACGGTCGGCATAGCGCTCAGCAAAATCGCGATCGTGCGATACGATCAGCACGAGCTTGGTTTTGGAAAGCTCCTTCAGGGTATCGAAGATCTGCTTACCCGTGTTGGAGTCAAGTGCACCCGTCGGCTCATCGGCCATAATGATCTGCGGCTCCTTTACCAGCGCACGGGCGATTGCCACGCGCTGCTTCTGGCCGCCCGAAAGCTCGTTGGGCTTACGGTGTGCATAATTCAAAAGGTCAACCGAGGCAAGAATCTCATTGATCTTTTCCTCCGTGGCCTTTTTGCCCTGTAATTCCAGCGCAAGGCCGATATTAGCACCCACCGTAAAATCGTCAAGAACGTTATATTCCTGGAAGATAAAGCCGATAAACGTGTTACGGTATGCGTCGAAATCCGAGCCGACGAAATCGTTTGAGGATTTGCCCTTGATGATAAATTCACCGCTGTCGTAGCTGTCAAGACCACCCATCACGTTTAAAAGCGTGGATTTACCCGAGCCCGATTTACCGAGAATAAACACCATGCCCGATTCAGGGAAGCTGATGCTGACATTATCTAACGCCTTGACCTCTTCACCGGTCTTGGAACGGTAGATCTTTGTCACGTTGCGTATCTCAAGCATTGAGGATACCTCCTTTTGTTAGATTGGTTTGATTATATATCATTTTTTAAAGTATTTCAATACTTTAAAGTAAATTTTATCACTTTGCACA
>JAFQUG010000056.1 GCA_017408625.1 Clostridia bacterium
AGGTAATTGAGCCAGTTGGAGTAGAGCAGGTTTGCGCAGGAGCGCCAGGTGACCACGGGATCGCGGGTCTCGTCGTCGTCCGGGAAATAATTCTTGGGCAGGTCGATGGGCAGCCCCGCGTTCTTGTCGCGCAGATATTCCTTTTTGAGCGTGTCCGCGTCATATTCCGAATGCCCCGTGATGAATACCTGTCTGCCTCGCTCTGTCATGCAGGCAAACACACCCGCCTCGGGGGAGCTTGCAAGGATACGGATCTCGGGAACCTTTTCAATGTCCTCTCTTTTGCAGGTGGTGTGACGGGAGTGGGGCACCGAGAAGGTGTCGTCAAATCCGCGGAACAGGATCGAACGCTTGTAATCAAGAGAATGCTTGTAAACGCCGAAAAGCTTTTTGTCAAGCGGATATTTGGGCACGCCGTAGTGGTAGTAAAGGCCTGCCTGCGCGCCCCAGCAGATGTGGAAGGTGCTGGTCACATGCGTCTTGCTCCATTCCATGATCTCGCAAAGCTCGGGCCAGTAGTCCACCTCTTCAAAGGGGAGCTGCTCCACGGGTGCGCCCGTGATGATCATACCGTCGTATCTCTTGTCCTTGATCTCTGCAAAGGTTTTGTAGAAGGCCAGCATATGGTCGCCCGAGGTGTGCGTTGCCTTGTGCGTCGCAGTTTGCAAAAGCTCCAGCTCTACCTGCAAGGGGGTATTGCCGATCAGGCGCGCGATCTGCGTTTCGGTCACGATCTTTTGCGGCATGAGATTGAGCATGAGCACGCGCAGAGGACGAATGTCCTGCGTGATTGCGCGCGTTTCGGTCATGACAAAGATATTTTCCTCCAGCAGCGTGGTGGTGGCGGGAAGCCTGTTGGGGATCTTGATGGGCATGTAATTCTCCTTAAAAACGTACTTGGATCAGACCTGTTCCAGCGCCTGCTCGAGGTCTGCGATGATATCGGCGGGGTTTTCAATGCCGACAGAGAAGCGCACCAGCTCGGGGCGCACGCCTGCGGCGATCAGCTGCTCGTCGGTCAGCTGTCTGTGGGTCGCGCTTGCGGGATGCAAAGCACTTGTACGGGCATCTGCCACGTGTACCACAATGGCAGCCAGCTTGAGGCTGTCCATCAGACGCACGGATGCCTCGCGACCGCCCTTGACGCCAAAGGAAATGACACCGCAGCAGCCGTCGGGCAGGTACTTCTGCGCCAGCTCGTACTGCGAGTCACCGGGCAGGGAAGGATAGGAAACCCAATCGATCTTGGGATGATTCTGCAGATACTTTGCAACCGCCAGCGCGTTGGAGCAATGCTTTTCCATGCGCACTGCCAGCGTTTCAAGACCCAGGTTGAGAATGAAAGCGGGAAGGGCGGCCATGGTGCAGCCAAGGTCACGCAAAAGCTGTACGCGCACCTTGGTGATATAAGCGTTTGCATTGCCAAACTGCTTGGTGTAGATGACACCGTGGTAGGATTCGTCCGGCTCGTTCATTTCGGGATACTTGTCCGAGCCCTCCCAGTCGAATTTGCCGCTGTCCACGATCACACCGCCCACGACAGTTGCATGACCGTCCATGTACTTGGTGGTGGAGTGTACCACGATATCCGCGCCATGCTCAAAGGGACGGCACAAAACGGGGGTGGCAAAGGTGTTGTCCACGATCAGCGGAATGCCGTGCTTGTGGGCAAGATTTGCGTATCTTTCAATGTCAAACACTACAAGAGCCGGGTTTGCGACCGTTTCGCCAAAGAACAGACGGGTATTTTCGTCGATCTTGGCCTCGATCTCCTCGTCGGTCATATCGGGCGTGACAAAACGCACCTCGATGCCAAGACGCTGCAGCGTGACGGCAAAGAGATTGATGGTGCCGCCGTAGATCGAGGACATGGAGATAAAGTTCTGACCTGCCGAGGTGATGTTGAGAATGGAAAGCAGGCTTGCGGACTGACCCGAGGACACGAGCATTGCACCAACGCCGCCCTCCATATCGGCAATCTTTGCCTCCACGCAGGAAAGCGTGGGGTTGGAGATGCGAGAATACATGTGGCCGTCGGCCTTGAGGTCGAACAAATCACCGACATGATCAACGTCGGAGTATTTGTAGGTGGTGCTTTGCACGATGGGCAGCACGCGGGGCTCGCCGTTTGCGGGCTCGTAGCCCGACTGTACGCATTTTGTATCGATCTTGTAAGAAGACATGAAAAATCCCTCCTTGGGAATGTATTACTAAAGTATTATTATACCATGCTTGGTCAGCAATTGCAAGGGCTTTTTGAGGAGAATTTGGAAAATGCGGAATACAAAATGCAAAATATAAAGGGATATCTGCTGTTTTGCATCCGTTTTTTAATTTTTCTTCACTCTTTATGAATTTTCGGGGGAAAACTCTTGCAATCCCGATTGGGTTGTGGTATAATATAATGTATTTTAGTGCGATGAGACAGAAAGGAATTGCTTTATGAAGCATTTGGAGAATTTCCTTGGGAAAATAGCCGGATTTCTTTTCAGAATTTTCTGTGTTTTGTTTATTTACGTTGGCTTCAGACCAAAAATTATATATGCAAATCCCGAAAGAAGAAGGAAGGGCTTCGAGCATCCGGTGGTGTTTACCTGTAATCACATCTCTCATAAGGACGGGCTTGTGATCGCTACCGTTCTGTGGAAATACCGCGTGCACATTCTCTCCGCAAAGGATCAGATGGAAAAAAGCAAGCTGTACTATCATGTGCTCAAAAATAATCGCGCCATTCCCGTTAATCGCTTCGGCCTTGATACCGGCTGGATCAAGGAAAGCGTTCGCGTGATGAAGGAAGGGAACAGCATGATCATCTTCCCCGAGGGGCATACCTCCAAAACGGGTGAGATGGATCAGTTTCGTCCCGGCTTTGCTCTGCTTGCCAACATGGCGGGCAGCGAGGTCGTCCCTGCCGTGATCGACGGCAACTACAATTTCTTGTTCGGTAAACGCTTGCGCGTGGTGATCGGTGAGCCGGAGCCCTTGCGTCCGGCTGAGAACGGACAGAGAAGCTCGGCACATCTGCAGGCCGAGGCGGACCGTTTCCGTGAGATCTCTCAGAGCCTGATGGAGTTGGCTCGCAAAACCAAATGATTTTTGGAGGTTTTTATGCTTCTTGAACTGTTTTTGACATTGGGTGCGCTTTGCTCCGTACTGACCGTGTTTCTGAATGCGACGCTGGTGACCTCGATCTTTGATATCTGGATCCCCGTCGTTTTGTGGTTCGCTTACACGATAGGCTTTTTTGCACTGTATGCACTGGGATTTGTGCTGCTTTCGCTGTTTGTGGATAAGTCCAAGCTCCAAGCAAAGCCCAATCGCTTCTATCTGGCCGTTTTTGTTGAGACCATTGCGTTGTATTTCCGCTTGGCGCGCATTGAGATCCGCGTGCGCGGCAAGGAAAAGGTGCCTGCAAACGGAAATTTCCTGCTGGTTTCCAATCACCTGTCCGACCATGATTTTATGTCCATGCTGGTCACGCTCAGAGGCAGAAGCATCCCCTTTGTGTCCAAGCCCGAGAATTTCGATAAGCCCATCATCGGCAGAATGCTGCACAAGAGCGGCTTTTTGCCCATCAACCGCCAGGAGGCGCGCCAAGCATTGCTCACCATCCGTGAGGTTGCAAACCGTTTGAAGTCTATGCCGATCTCTTACGGCGTTTTTCCCGAGGGAACGAGAAATCGTGAGAGCAATACCGAGCTGCTGCCCTTCCATGAGGGCGTGTTCCTGATGGCCAAGAAGGCGGGCGTTCCCATCGTGGTCGTGCGTGTGACCGGTACGGACCGGGTCAAGAAGCGTGCTCCTTGGAGAAAAACGCGCGTATACGTGGACTTTGTGGACGTGATTGATGCTGAAACGGTCAAATCCGAAAGATCTCACGAGCTTTCCGAACTGGCAAGAGAGCGCATGGAGGCCGCTGAGGGCTTGCCCGAGGTTCCCGAGATCCGTCGCACCTTCAAATACGGAAATCTTTAAGAAACAAGCCGCCCAAGGCGGCAATGGAGACATACTATGTTAGAACTGCAACACATCTCTTACTCTGTGACCGACGAGGTAACGGGTAAGAAAACCGATATTATCCGTGACGTCAGTCTGACGATTGACGACAGATTCGTCGCTATCACCGGGCCGAACGGCTCGGGAAAATCCACGCTGGCAAAGATCATTGCCGGCATCATCACCCCCACCTCGGGCAGAATTCTGTTCCGCGGAGAGGATATTACCGATCTCGGTATTTCCGAGCGTGCCAATCTCGGCATCAGCTATGCCTTCCAGCAGCCCGTTCGCTTTAAGGGGATTACGGTCAAGGACCTGATCTCGATCGCTGCGGGCAAGGAGATCTCGGTCGCCCAGGCCTGCGCATATCTTTCCGAGGTAGGCCTTTGTGCCAAGGAATACGTCAACCGCGAGGTCAACGCATCCTTGTCGGGCGGTGAGCTCAAGAGAATCGAGATCGCCATGATCAATGCAAGAAATACCCCCTTTGCCGTGTTTGACGAGCCCGAAGCAGGCATTGACCTGTGGAGCTTTGGCTCGCTGATCACCGTGTTTGAGCGTATGTATGAAAAAAATAAGGGCAGCATTCTGATCATCACGCACCAGGAGCGCATCCTGGATATTGCGGACACCGTGATTGTGCTTTCCGAGGGTCGCGTGACAGCTATGGGCAGCAAGGAAGAGATCCTGCCCGACCTGTTCGGCACGCAAAAGCCCTGCAGAGTGATCGCAGGAGGTGAGATCTGATGGCCAAGACGATGGATGCTATTCAAAAGAACCTGCTCTCCGAGATCATGGATCTGGAGATCGTGCCCGAGGGCGCATACAACATCAGAGCAAACGGGGAAAGTGCCGAAAGACACACCACCGCAAACATTGATATCGTGACCAAGACGGACAAGCCCGGTATCGATATCATCATCAAGCCCGGAACAAAGAATGAACGCGTGGACATTCCCGTGCTGCTGACCAAGACCGGACTCAAGGACCTTGTTTATAACGATTTTTATATCGGTGAGGATGCCGATGTGCTGATCGTTGCGGGCTGCGGCATTCATAACGCAGGCGACGAACAAACCGAGCACGACGGTATCCACAGCTTCCACGTAGGCAAAAATGCCAAGCTCAAGTACGTCGAAAAGCATTACGGCGAGGGCGAGGGAACGGGCGAGAAGGTGCTCAATCCCACCACCGAAATTGAGATCGACGAGGGCGGATATATGGAAATGGAATCGGCTCAGCTGGGCGGCGTGGACTCTACCGTACGCGTCACTCGCGCCAAGCTTGCCGACCGTGCAACTCTGGTCATCGGTGAGAAGATCATGACGCATGGCAAGCAGACCGCTATCACCGACTTCACGGTGGACCTGGACGGCGAGAATTGCGGCGCACACGTCGTATCCCGCTCGGTTGCCAAGGATGAGTCGCGTCAGACCTTCCTTTCCTGCATCAACGGCAACAATCTTTGCTCGGGTCACACCGAGTGCGACGCCATTATCATGGATAGCGCACGCGTAGATGCCATCCCCAAGGTGGCAGCAAATCACGTGCAGGCTTCGTTGATCCACGAGGCTGCTATCGGTAAGATCGCGGGCGAGCAGCTGATCAAGCTGATGACGCTCGGCCTTTCCGAAAAGCAGGCCGAGGAGCAGATCATCAACGGCTTTTTGCGTTGATATGGCACATCCCGTAAAGCATTTTATTACCATTACGCAGCACCGCCACAAGGTGATCGCGCACGCATTCCGTGCGGGGATCGGCTGGCAAGGACTTGGACACGATCTTTCCAAGTACAGTCCCACCGAGTTTTTTGCCGGGGCAAAGTACTATCAGGGAACCCGCAGCCCGGGCGAGGCGCAGCGTGAGAATGAGGGATATTCCGGGATGTGGCTGCACCACCAAGGACGAAATAAGCACCATTACGAGTATTGGTTTGACTATATTCCGGCAGCACGCGCATACGGCCCCGTCAAGATGCCGGTGCGCTACGTAGCTGAAATGTTTTGTGACAGAATGGCTGCCTGCAAGACATATCAAAAAGAAAAATACACAGACCGTAGCGCGCTTGAATACTTTATGCGCGGACAGGCAAGAGCACGCATGCATCCTGAAACGGCAGCACTGCTTGAGGGCTGGCTTCGTGTGCTTGCAGAGCAAGGTGAGCGTGAGGCATTTGCCACGGTACGCCGGGCGGTCCGGGAAAAAAAGTATTGACGGTTCGAGAAAGAATTTTGGAGGCGATTCTCATGAAACAAAAACTGCTCAGCTTAATCATTTTTATTGTTTGTCTGATCTCTGCGGTGAGTGCGGGGTTGTTTTCCGTATACCGTAGTGAAGGGAAGATCATTTCTGAAGAGGCTGCAATCAGGATCGAGGAATTTGTCAACCAATTCAAGGGTGAGCAGATCAGCGAGTAAGCGATAAGCGCACCAAAATAAAAAAGATCGCACGTACTCCGAGGGGTACGTGCGATCTTTTCTTTTGAGCAGTGTTTATTTACTAAGCTGTCCGCGCAGTGCTCGGAACAATTGCGCATACTTGTGGGCGCAAAAATCGGGTGCGCCGGTAATTTCCCAGGTGCCTTGTGCGGTGGTCAGCGACAGCTTGACCTGACCGTATGGTGCAAGCACTGCAATCGAATCCAGTGCAAAGCCAACGGTTCGCGTGCCTGCCTCGCCGTCCTCAAATCTCAACAAGAGCTTTTCGCGCGTCATGATCAGCTTGCCGAACAGCGGCTCATCTGCAGGTGTTTTATCTACCGAAAGAATGGTGACGCCGTTGTCGGAAAAAATCTCGCCCGAAAAACCGTCCAGGTGGTTTTTGAGCCAGATCTGCTGGTATTCCATCCAGGAATCAAGCGTGGAGATGGCGGTTTCACAGTTGAGAAACACAAAATTTCCTGCCTCGGTATAGTTGGCAGTCATGCCGCAGCCGCGACAGCTGACGTGATTGCCCGAGGAATAGAGCGTGGAATGCTCACGGCATCGCGGACAAACGAACAGTACTCTTTCCAGCTTTTCCGCGCGATGCTTGCTTGCGTAAGTGAGTCCCAAGGGCTTGTCGTTGATGTACAGCGTGCGGTTGATCAGCGCACGCAATTGGTCATCGCTCATGTTCCCGTATTCCTCGGGGGTCAGCGTCTTTTCATAACGACCGATAAAGGGACCTTTGCGCTTGCCGTCGCCCCAGCGTGGCAATGCACCCGCACCGCCATGCACGGTGTAGAGCACAACCGGAACCTGCAGGGTACGGATCAGTGTTACGGTTTGACTGCTGAGCGGAGAGGGAACGGCACCGTAGGGAGCTTGTCCGTTCGGGAACAGGCAAACACTGCCTCCCTCGGACAATATCTGTCGGATTTTTTGTACGCCGGCAGATGACCAAGTCGAAATGCCCGGCTTTTGTAAAACAGGTGCGGTCAGCAAGTCTGTCAAATGCTGGATCGGGTTGCGGCGAACCGCACGCGTTTGCACGCAATAAACAGGATAATCAAAGGCGGTGCGCACCAGCAGTGCGTCGTGCAGTGTCTGAGAATTACACAAGATCAAGTGTGCTCCCGTACATTCGGGCTGCACTTTTTTTGTGCGAAAGCCAACGTGCGCTGCATAGGCGCGGCCAAGCATCCGATACAACCTGAAGGAGTGGCTATGATAAGGACGCACGTGCGTCGTCGCTGCTTGCTTACTCATGGCCTTGCACACCGAACGTGTCGGGAGTGATGGTGTCGGTCGTGGTGGTGTTGATGTGACCGGGATAATCGCCGTCAACAAGCAGCTCTACCAGAACCTGCACCTCGCTGTCCGTGCTCAGACAAAGATAGATCAGATCGTAGCCATAGACCGATTGCTCCGAGGAGACGTAGGTGGGGGTCACGGTCAAAAGGCCGTCCGCCTCGGCAAAGGAAACTGTGAAGGATTGGGCGTCGTATTCGGTGGCGGAGCGATAGAGCAGCAGGTGATGCGTGGTCGTGCCGTCCGCATTTTCCTGCTTGTTGTGCAGCACGTAATGACCGATGTCGTCACGCTCACCCTTGGAGCAAAGCGTGAGCCAGTTGGCTACAGCCTTGTTTGCAATGGCAGCCTCCTTGGAAATGCCCGTGGTCCAGCTGCTGCTGTATTGCGTGCCTGTCTGCGTGTTGGTTTGTCCGTAGTCAAGCGGTGGTGTTTGCGGCTTGCAGGCGCAAAGCAAAAAAAGCAATGCAGCGGCGGCTGCGAGTAATCTGATATATTTCATTGAGAATTCTCCCATACTGTTTTTTACCATTATACCATATGTGCGTCCGTCTGTCACGCCTTTTTTGAAATTTTTATATTTTTATGTGCCCCCCTTTTGTGACCTTATCCGCCATGCTCCTGCCTGTATAATAGAAACGGAGGTGAGAGTGATTTGGACGTATATGCGGATCTGCTTTTTCTGATCAATTTCAGCATGGATTTTTTATGCCTGTTTCTGAGTGTCAAGCTGCTGCATCTGCGACAGCGCACGGGGCGCATGCTGTTGGCGGCAGCCGTTGGAGGGCTTTACAGCGTGCTTGTTCTGTTTTGGGAGGCAGGATCGGTGATTGCTTTGACGGTCGATCTTGGCGTGTGTCTTTTGATGTGTGCCGTGAGTGCTGCCGGAAAGGGCGTCAGTCTGCTAAGGCTTATTCTGCTTTGTGGCACGTATTTTGGTATTTCCGCCTTGATGGGCGGTGGCATGACCGCTCTGTATCATTTGCTCAACCGTGCTGCTTTGCCATTGAATGATCTGCCCGGAGACGGCATTTCAGCATGGATGTTTTTGGTTCTTGCTACGCTTGCCGCCCTGGCTGCTGCATTTGGAGGCAGACTGTTTGCAAGGCAAAGCGCACGTCGTACCTGTACGGTACATATTCGTCTGGAGAATGCTGCATGGGAGCTTCCCGGCCTTTGCGATAGTGGAAATCTGTTGTGTGATCCCATCAGCGGCACACCCGTGATCATTGCCGACCGAGAGGCATGGCTGCACGCATTGCCCGATGGGCTGCGTCGTGCAGTGGAGAGCGGTGGCAGGGAACACGAGAGCGGCATGCAGAGCAAACGCGTGCGTATCGTTCCCATGCAAACGGCCCAGGGGAGCACTATGGCCATCGCCCTGTTGCCGGATGAGGTGCTCTTGGAGGAGCAGAACGGGAAGCTGCACGCAGTTCACGCATTGATCGCACCCTCCGGACAGCCCTTGGAGGGCGAATATTTTGCTATTGTACCTGCAACGTTGATGCAATGAAGGAGAGTTATATGAACATCATCAAAGAACTCATTTTGAAGATCAAACAAATGATATCTCAAAGGAACGGTGTTTACTACATAAACGGCCCTGAGCTTCTGCCGCCTCCGTACACGCCCGAAAAGGAGGCGGAGGTGATCGCCGCGCTGGAGGCGGGCGACCCGGATGCGAGAAATGCATTGATTGAGCACAATCTGCGCCTTGTGGTATACATTGCCAAGAAATTCGAGAGTACAGGCACGGGAATCGAGGACTTGATCTCGATCGGTACCATCGGACTTTGTAAGGCGGTGAACACCTTTCGCTCGGATAAGAATATCAAGCTTGCCACCTATGCTTCAAGATGTATTGAGAATGAAATTCTGATGTATCTGCGCAAGCAATCGGGTAAGGGCGGTGAGGTTTCGTTGGATGAGCCGCTCAACGTGGATTTTGACGGAAACGAGCTGCTGCTCTCGGACATTTTAGGCAGCGAGGAGGACGGTGTGGCTTATGAGCTGGAGCAACGGGAAGAGCGAGAGGCGATCAGGCGTGCCGTAGCCACCCTGGATGAGCGCGAGCGGCTGATCATCGAGCTGCGCTACGGCCTTTCGGGCAGGGATGAGATGACGCAAAAGGAGGTCGCAGCTTATCTCGGTATCTCGCAGTCCTACATATCAAGATTGGAAAAGAAGATCATTGCCGACCTGCGCGACCGTATGGCAGAGGTTTAGCCGAACGGGAGTCGAACCAAGTTGGTTTTGACGGGCAGATTTGTCCGATCCCTTCATCTTTTCCCTTGGACATATTGCCTATA
>JAFQUG010000057.1 GCA_017408625.1 Clostridia bacterium
AATACAAAGGGGGCGACACCCATCGAAAAAAACGTGATTGTAGTTGATGAGCAAGGAAAAGTTTATGAAGCGACCTACCCCAAAAGGGCCAAAGGTCTTGTCAAAAACGGCAGGGCACGCTTCGTAGCAGAAAATAAAATATGCCTTGCGTGTCCGCCGAATGAAAATTTGGAGGATAAAAATATGTCAGAGAACATGAACAATATAGTTGCAGAAGCAACCGCAGAGATCAAGAATACCGAAATCACCGCAGAGTATGCACTCACTCAGATCGAAAAGATTCTTGCAGATACGCAACACATTTATGAGGCGTTGTACGCACTCCGAGATGTGCAATCCAAAGGCCCCGGCGACCTGGGGGCACAGGGAGTTGCTCAGGGCATTGCAGACGTGGTCAGATGCCGCGAAACCACCAATCAGCAGTTGATTGCGTTTTATCAAAACATGTATGAGGATTTGAAAAAGGAAAAGGCGACTGCTGAGATTGATCCTTCCGTGCGTCAGCAGTTTTTGGACTTTGTCATGGCGACCACAACGACTGCTTCTCCTGCATCCGAACTGCCTGATTTTTCGGAGATCTGGAACACCGTATTTCTTGGCAAATGATCTGACAAAATAAAATCACACATGATTTTCCCCGAGGGACATTTCCCTCGGGGTTTTTATGTGTAAAAATCGACATGTTATGTGCATATAAATAAAAGTTATGCGCATAACATGTTGACAAAACGTGCATGATATGGTATACTGATCATGAAAAGATATGTACAGAGAAAGGGGTAATATTATGGCTAAAGTATCGACCAATATCAGCATTGATGCGGAAATCAAGGCGCAGGCGCAGGAGTTATTTGCCGATTTTGGCATGGATCTCTCTACTGCGATCAATATTTTTCTTCGTCAGGCAATTCGCGAAAATGCGATTCCGTTTACTATTACGCGCGACGTGCCAAATGATGAAACGATTGCGGCAATGGATGAGTATTATGAAATGAAAGCACATCCCGAAAAATACAAGCGTTATGCAAGCTTCGAGGAAATAATGGACGAGGTATCAAAGGATGCGTGAGATCGTTTTGTCCAGTCGGTTCAAAAGGGATTTGAAGCTGATTGTCAAACGCGGATATGATTTGAATTTACTTGATACGGTTGTGGAAAAGTTGGCGAATGATATTCCGTTGGAGGAAAGACATCGGGACCACGCATTAACCGGTAACTATGTGGGCTTCAGAGAGTGTCACGTTTTGCCGGATTGGTTGTTGATTTATCGCGTGGATGATACAGATCTCATTTTGTTTTTGTCCCGCACCGGAACGCACAGTGATTTATTTTAACTGACCATGGAGGTTATCATGAAAAACACAGTAAGCATGCTCAAATCGATCACGGATATTCAGATGATGAGCTTTGTCATCACCACCGAGGACGACAAGGTCATCGTCATTGACGGCGGCTGGCCGCAGGATATGCCTTATCTTGTGGAATATCTGCAGGGCTTGACCGGCCTTGAGAAGCCCACGGTTCACGCGTGGATCCTGACGCATCCGCACAACGACCACATCCGCGGCTTTATCGAGCTGACGGAGGGCAATCCTGACGCTCTGAATGTTGAAAAAATCTATTATAATTTCCCCTCGGCGCAGTTTATCGCGCGCGAGGATCTGGACAATTCCGCGGCAGAGCTGTATCGCATTCTGCCTCTGATCGCGCACAAGTGCTGCATCGTTTCGGGCGGTGACGAGATGGACGTGGGAGAAGCGCACTTTGAATTTTACTATTCGCCCGACAGCGAATTCAATCATAACGTGGCAAATAACGCGTCCTTGATCTTCCGCGTCACGCTTGGCGGCAAGACCGTGCTGTTTACGGGCGACGCAGGCGTTGAGGCAGGCAACAAGGTGCTGCGTATGTACGGCGGCACGGGCAAGCTCAAGGCCGATTACGTACAAATGGCGCATCACGGTCAGAACGGATGCACGCGCGCGTTTTACGAGGAGGTCTCTCCCAAGGGCGCATTCTGGTGCGCGCCCCGCTGGCTGTGGGAAAACGACGCAGGCAAGGGCTTTAACACCCACGTATTCAAAACTGTCGAGGTACGCGGCTGGATGGAGGAGATCGGCGTGAGTGAAAACTACGTCATCATAGACGGCACGCAGGTCGTAGAGCTGTGAGTAACGAAAAAAAGATTCCGCGCGCCATCGCCATCGTGGGCTGCACCGCAAGCGGCAAGAGCGCGTTGGCCTTGGAGATGTGTAAAAGACATCATGGCGAGCTGGTCAGCATGGATTCCATGCAGCTCTATCGCGGCATGGATATCGGCACGGCCAAGCCTACCAAGCAAGAGCAAGCTGAGGTGGTGCACCACATGATCGACGTGGTCGATCCGTGCGAGAGCTA
>JAFQUG010000058.1 GCA_017408625.1 Clostridia bacterium
AGAATATCACTGCAAGGCGAAGCCTCTGCAATATCACTTTTGCGGTAGCAAAAATATCACGCTGTCGAAGACAGCATATCACTAAAAACTATCGGGAAGTGCGCACTTACTCACCACCGAATGCGGCGGTGCAATAGAAAATAGCCGATACGGAGATAAATCCATATCGGCTTTTTTACTGTCCTTTAGCACCTGAAGCTAATCCGTCCGGTTCTTTTCCGTCTTTTTATTCAAACAGCTTCTTTGCATACTCCCTATACGCGCGGTGCGCACCGGGAATGGGATAGGTGCCGCCCATCTCGTCCTTGGTAGCAGCGCACAGGTGCATGGGGATAGGGTCAACACTTGCCACGCGCACAGCGTATCCCGTCATGTGCCACTCCAGATGCGTGAAAATATGCTTTGCGGCGAGCGGCTCGCTGACCTCTTGTACCTCAAAGCCCATTTTGCATACATGACATGCAGCCTTTGCTGCATCCATATATCCTTCAGTCTGATAAAACTCATACATCCCCGCCAAAAGTCCTGTGTCCGGTCTTTTGTGCAGAACGATGCGCTTGCCGTCATGGATGAGAAGCACGGTCATATCCATGCTCTTTCGGGGCTTTGCCTTGGATCTGACAGGCAGCTCATCCGCCCTTCCCTCGGCCATAGCCTTGCAAAACGCCTGCAAGGGACAGATATGACACTTTGCCTCCCCCGCCGGCACACAAACGGTTGCGCCAAGCTCGATCAACGCCTGAGTGAAATCCCCTGCCCGATCTGTGGGAATGATGGCAGCCACGTCCTCTCTTGCATCCTTTTGCACGGCGGGCTGCAGAATATCGCGTCCGTCTGCCGTCAGCCTTGCCCAGACGCGCATGACGTTGCCATCCACTGCGGGGGCGGGGCGTCCAAACGCGATGGACGAGATAGCTCCTGCGGTATACGCACCGATCCCGCAAAGCTTTTGCAGCTGATCCGGATCAGCCGGTAATTCTCCGCCGTATTCGGTACAAACCTGTCTTGCCGCCTTTTGCAGATTGCGGGCACGGCTGTAATATCCCAGCCCCTCCCAAAGCTTGAGCAGCTTTTCCTCGGGCACCTCGGCCAAGGCCTTGATGTCCGGCAGCTCATGCATAAAGCGTTCAAAATAGGGCTTGACTGCCTCCACGCGCGTCTGCTGCAGCATGATCTCGGAGATCCACACGCGATACGGTGTGATATCCTGCCGCCAAGGCAGCTGCCGTGCATTCTGAGTGTACCAGATCAGAAGCGGCTGAACCAAAGATTGAGGCAAGCTCATATCAAAGACCGGCAAATTTCTCGCACGCCACCTTATACTGCGTACGGGAAATGGGGATCAGATGCCCGTTTCGCATGGTGTATTCACGGTTGCTGATGCGGCTGGTGTGGCGCAGATTCACGCTATAAGAGCGATGGCAGCGGAAAAAGATATCGGACGGCAGCTTTTCACAAAACGCCTCAAAGCTCCCCATAAAGGTATATTGCTTACCGTCACGTGCATACACCACGATATCGTGCTTTTGGCTCTCCAGATACAGTATATCGTCATACTCCATCATGACCTGCCCGAGCTTGCGGTCATTGATCACAAGACCCGGCTGCTTTTCCATCTTTTCCAGACACATCTGCACAGCGCGGCGCAGCTTGATGGGATCGACCGGCTTTGTCAGATACGTCAAGGGATACACCTCATAAGCATCCAGTGCAAACTCCGAGCTGGACGTCATAAACACGATATTGACGCGACTGCCCGCGCGACGCAGCTCTGTGGCAAATTCGAGTCCCGTACGCTTATCCATCACAATATCCAAAAGCAACAGCGAATAATCACATTTCTTCATAGCCGCCTGCAGCTCGTCTGTCGATGAGAAGCAGTCTGTACGGTGCGTAATGCCCTTTTCGTCAAGCATCTGGTCAAGCAGTGCTTTGGCTTTTTCGGAAAAGACCGATTCATCGTCACAAATTGCGGTATAAAACATAGCTTCCTCCCGATTTCATCCCATTTACGGACGATTTGTTTCGAATTGACATAGATCTGATTCTATTATACCAGAAAACCTTTGATTTGTCTACAATAACGCAAGAAATTTCTCTAATTCCCTTGACAAACGCGCTTGCACGTGCTACACTTAACGTATCATACAGAAGGAGTATTTGCATGAGACACGCATTTGCAAACAGCGATATCTTCCTTTATTATTATGCTTACGCCATGTAATAAGGGTGATTTTTGCTGCCATGTCATTCGTTTTTCATGTAAAATCTGACACGCCGCAGTAAAAGCTGCGGTATTTTTGTTTTTCCATGGAGGTTATCATGATCGCCGTACTTAAACCGGGTGCTACCGAACAACAAATCCAAAGCCTTGCAGACTGGATCCGCTCTCAGGGACTTTCCGTTCATCTCTCAACCGGCCGATATCAGACCATTGTGGGTCTTGTGGGCGACACCACCCGCATTGACGAGGATCTTTTGGGCAGTCTTTCCTACGTAGAGACAGTCAAACGGATCAGTGAGCCCTTCAAGAGTGCCAACAGGAAATTCCACCCCGACAACAGCGTCATCCGTGCGGGCGACACCTTGGTGGGTGACGGGCATTTCGCCGTGATCGCAGGCCCTTGCTCGGTGGAGAGCGAGGAGCAGGTGACAGAGATTGCACGTGCCGTCAAGCAAAGCGGTGCGACCATGCTGCGCGGAGGCGCATTCAAGCCCCGCACCTCCCCTTACGATTTCCAGGG